>CAMYYB010000020.1 GCA_947303335.1 uncultured Bacteroidales bacterium
GAATCATCGTTGACATTTCTGGGTACTTCATCACCACATTGCCTTCGGCGAACTGATAAGGCAAGATGGCACAAGCCTCCACACCTTCAACCTCGGGCATCGAGTTCAGTTTATTCACCACCAAGTCGCGCGTCTTGACCGTCCGCGCATCGATGTAATACAGGTTCTTGTAGTTGTAACCCAAATCCTCGTTGGCAAGGAATTCATATTGCCCCGTCACGACGAGCAGCATCGCCACGATGAACACATTCACCGCCACTTGAAGGCTCAATAGGAAAAGCTTCCAACGGCGTTTGTTCTCACTGAAATTACGGATGGCCTGCCAAACGGGAACACGGGTGTAGAGCAAGCCAGGCACAACCACTGAAAGCGCGAAAATCACCACAATGACCAGCACGATGGTACGGATGCTTTTTTCAACTAACATGGTGGTGAAAGAAATTCCCAATAAATTAGTAATCAAATTACTTCCCGCAAGAATCAGCAAAGCCGCAAGCACCAACGACAAAACAAGGTGAATGGCCGCCTCCTTGAGAAGCATCCCATAAATCTCACGACCGCCTGCACCGAAACACTTTCGGATGCCGATTTCCTTCGAGCGTTTCACCATCGAGGAAATCACCACAAGAATATAGTTCATCAAGCTGATGAAAATCAGCAGGAAAGCCACAATGGAAAGCACTATGACGGTGTTGCGCACATCGGGGTCGGAAGTATGCAGTTTGTTGAACGGAACCAGATGATAGCGCACTTCGTAACCTTCCTCTGTCTTTAGCTTCTCCAAATCCTGATGGGTGGATTGCATCTTGTAGATAGCTTCATCAAGCGAGTTTGGATCAACACCTTTTTGAAGTTTCACATAGCCGGTGTACATGTCATTGAAGACCCAGTTTTCCGTCGATTCCTTTTGGTAAATATTCAGCGAAAACATCACACCGAACGAAAACGAGCCGTTGGCGGGAAGGTCTTCAAACACTGCCTCCACCACATATTTGGTATTGTTGTTTTCTTGACTGATGAGTTTTCCGATGCTTTCGTTAATGCCACCCAATTTTTCGGCGAACGAACGCGAAATGGCGAGGCTTTCCTTGTTATTTAGCGCTTTCACGATGTCGCCGGCAAGGATAGGCTGTGAAAACACCTTGAAGAAACTGGTGTCGGCAATGATCGCCTTGCCTTTATAAACGATGTTGCCTTCTTCATCGACATAGTTGATGATACGGCTGCCTAAAACGATGCGCGTGGCTTCTTCCACGCCCGGCACCTCGGCCTTGAAACCTGGGGCCACAGCGCCGCTGATGCGATTACCATCGTTGTGTTGGTCGCCCATGACCCACTCCGCCTTAATGAGATAGATGCGGTCCACATCCTTATAGAAGCTGTCGTAGGACAATTCGAAGCACACCTTGGCAATCAGCACGATGCCGATGGCGAGACCTATCCCGAGGGAGAGGATTTTGATGAGGTTATCGGAAAATCTATTCATATTGTTGATTGTTGATTGTTTAATTGTTTAACTGTTGATGTGGGATACACTTTGTGTAGAAATCGTTCAAAAATCTTGTATATAAAATCCTATAAAATCTCTTTTCTTGTCTTTCTCCTATTGTTTTTATTTATTGATTGATTTTTATTACCATTTTTGACAGATTTAGCTACGCTGAATACTGCGTATTTCTTGCGAAGCAATCCCAAAGGTTACTGCTCAATATATGGTGTTCCTCCATAGTAATCAACTACACTATTTTTGATGAAGTATTGAAGTCGGGCATTGAGGTGTTCCGCAAGGGCATTAAGGTAGGTGTTTGAGGCGGTTTGGTATTCGATGGAAGAGATCAGACCTTGCTCGAAGCGCTTGGTGTTCAGCTCAAAGGCCTCTTGCTGCAACTCAGCACGGATAGCGGCTTGTCGCAGGGCATCGGCTGTACCATCGCGGTCGGCAATAGCTCTCCGCACCTCGGCCTCCACCGTCTGCAGGGTCTGTTCATAGTCAGCCCGAGCACGTTCGTAGGCATTCTTTTTCTTCGCAATGTTGGAGTGGTTTGAGAGGCGGTTGTAGATTGGGATACTCACGGACAGCTGGATATACTCGCCTCGGTTGTTCTTGATTTGATCAAAATAAGGTGTCGGCACATAGCCTTCCCTGCCCGGATAGGTAAAATAGCTCGACGACCAGCCACCATAGAGGGCAAGACGGGGCAACAGTTGCCAACGGGCGGTCTTCAAGGCGAGGCGGGCATTCTTCATCGTGCCCTCGGCCAAGGTGATTTCTGGAGACAATTGCTTGGCACGTTGGACAAATTCAGAAACCGTTTCCGATGGGTCTGTTGGGCTCATCCCCACATCCAAACCTTCAATCTTCAGTGGTTCCTCGATAGGCCAGAACAATACATCCTTCAAGGTAATCATCGCGTTGTTGAGGTTGTTGCGGCAGGTGGTCAGCAGGTATTGTCGCTCAGCCAGATCGCTCCGCACCTGCACCACATCAGCGTGGGATTTCTGCCCTAATTTTTCCTGCCGCTCTGCCAGCCGCACCGCTGTTTCAGCTGTCGCCACCTGTCCCTTGAGGGCTTTCTCCAGCTCGGTATAGTACAGCACGTTGCAGTAGGCCTCCATCGTGGCGAGGCAAACCTGATCTTCCACCTGTTGCGCCTTAGTGAGCCCCATCTGCTGAGCCGTCTTCGTGATTTTCAGATTGTTGACAGCTTGGAAGCCGTTGAACAGCACGACACCTCCCGAAAGGCTGTAACCGTTATGGAACGAGGTGACCAAGCTATAGGTGTTGGTCTCGGGGTCGATGCTACGTCCGAAGTTGTAATAGGCACTGGTGCTACCGCTCACCTCAGGCGTAAAGGCATTCAGGATGGCATCGCGTCTGTCGATTTGCGCATCGCGGTTGTTGGCCTCTTGGATGCGCACCTTAGTAGAATGCTCCACTGCATAGCGCATGCAGGCTTTGAGGTCCATAGCGACGGTGTCCTGGGCCTTGAGATTACCCAAGGCACCCAGGACCGTCATCAAAACGAAAAAGTTATATTTAGCTTTCATAGAACAATTTTGAATTACACGCAAAATGGTATAGCATATTTTGTGCCAAAATCACAAAACTCTAATAATCAATAATTTGAAAAACAAACAATCTTGAAGAGTGTAAAAAAACTTTACAGTGAGTGTAAAGGTTCTTTACATTGGAGATTCCTTATGCTCCAAAAACGAAGTTTTTTTTCCCATTATCTGAAACAACTTACTATTTTTGCACAAATTTTATTCCTCATGAGAAAATTCTCCTTACTAATTGCATCCATCCTTATCATAGGACAGGCCTTTGCCCAAAGAGCAGTCGCTTTAGACGAAACCTCTGCTCGTAAAATGGCATCTGCTTTTGCTACCTCACAGGGTTTCAGTCCACAAACCTTACAACTGGTTTCAGCCTCTCAAGTCTTCGTGTACAACATCGGTTCACAGGGCTTTGTCATCATCTCAGGCAACACCATACTCCCACCCGTTTTGGGCTGGTCGGACCAAGGCAACTTTCCCGACATGACTGATGCGCCTGACAACTTTGCTTCATGGATGAACCATTACAGCGCGATGATTGACTACGCTGCTGAAAATGGTTTACAGCCTGAAGCAACGGTGCAACTTCAATGGGATGAAGCAGAACGAGGCATATTTGGCTCACGCGACGCAAATACCGTCAATCCTTTGGTCGACACACGCTGGAACCAAGACTGCTACTACAACGAATACTGTCCCGCTACCCAGGGCGGAGGCTGGTGGGGTGGAGGTCCCTGCGGACATGTATACGCGGGTTGTGTGGCTTGCGCAATGGCCCAAGTGATGAAATATTGGGACTACCCCACCACAGGCTTCGGCTCACACAGCTACACCCATAGCCAATACGGCGAACAGAGCGCCAACTTTGCAGCCACCACTTACCAATGGGCCAATATGCCCAACGAGGTATGGAGCCACAATGACCCTGTTGCCACATTGATGTACCATTGCGGCGTAAGTGTCGATATGAATTACTCAGCCTCGGGAAGCGGAGCTATGTCCCAGGATGTGGAAACTGCCATGCGTTCCTATTTCGGCTATTGCGGTGCCAAATACCGCATGAAAAGCAGCTACAGCGACGAGAATTGGATTGCCATGCTGAAGGCTGAGCTCGACCTGTCACATCCTATATATTATTCAGGCGCCAACGGCGACAGTGGGCACGCTTTCGTCTGTGACGGTTACGACAACAACGACCGGATGCACTTCAACTTCGGATGGAGCGGGAGCGGCGACGGTTACTACACAACATACGACGTGAACGGCTTCAATCAAGGCCAAGCCGTGGTGGGCAACCTCTTCCCCGTCAGCATACAAGCCGACGAAAACGGCATCATTTATGTGAGTGAAGACGGTACAGGTGACGGCTCCTCGTGGAGCAACGCCACCAATAAGTTGCAATTCGCTTCCACTCTTTCCAGTAGTGATGCCACAAGGGTCTGGGTAAAAACCGGCACTTATTATGGCGACACCACCGATGCCGAAGGAGCTTTTTATATCACGCCGAGTAACCGCGTCTACGGTGGTTTTGAGGGCAACGAGGCTCCCGACTTCGACCTCTCGCTGAGGGAATTTGAGAAATGTCCCACCATCCTTGACGGACAAGGGGCAAGGCGAGTGCTCATGCAAGACCAAGCCTTTAACTCCGCCTCCATTGCCATTTGGGATGGTTTCATCATCCAAAACGGAAATGCCAGCAGCGGCGCAGGCGTTTACTTGAACAACTATTCAACGCTCTCCAACTGCAACATTATCGATAACGAAGCCAGTACGTACGGTGGAGGAGCATACATCAATTCAACGGGAGGCACTTCTCATGTCACCCTCAACAATTGCCGTATTATGGACAATATAGCTTCGATGGGTGGCGGCGTATGCGACCGTATCGGTGTCAGTTACACCAACTGCCGCATCAGCAACAACACTGCCTCCACGAAAGGAGGCGGCATATATCTTTATAATAATACAGAGCCCGTACTGAAAAACTGCATCATCAGTAACAACACCGCCAACAACGCCGGTGGTATGTATGCCAGAGGTCGGTTCACTGCCTACAACTGCGACTTCGTTATGAATCTCGCCACAGAGAGTGTAGGAGGCATTTATCATGAGAACAGCCACAACAAATACTACAACTGCATCGTTTGGGGCAATATGGCCAACAGCCTGCCCAACCAATTCGCCGGACTGAGCGACTTTGAATACTCAGCCGTGTGTGGTATTGTCAATGGTTCTGACAATTACAACATTCCTGTTGAGAATAACGGTGATGAACCTGGAGTCTATGTACGTTTCAATCATCCTGCTTCAGGAGCAGGAGCCAATCACCACAACGAAGACTGGAGCCTAAAGCCACGAAGCATCTGCCTCAACGCAGGCAAGCCCAACACCACAGGTTTGGGAGCCACTGATATTGCCGGTAATCCTCGCATTCAAAAAGGTCGTGTGGAAATCGGCGCCTACGAGAGCTGCGCCTCGCTCGCCAAGATTGAAGATGCTTGCTATGAAAGTGAGTTGTATTGGTTCTTCAACAGACCTTTGACAGAGTCTGGATATTACACCCAGGTCATCGAAAGTACAGGATGTGACAGCGTTGTCGGCCTCACTTTGATGATACTCGACGGGGTGGCCGAAGCCTCAGATACGGATATTCAAGTGTGGCCCAATCCAACAAATGGCACTATATTCATCCAGACTGACGCTATTATTAATAGGGTGGAAGTCTTTAACCTTACGGGACAATGTGTACTTCAAGTTGAAAAGACCGAAGCCATCGACATAAATCATCTTGAGAAAGGAGTTTATTTCCTGATTCTCAGCGACAGAAACGGGAAGAAATCCATCACAAAAATCATCAAAGAATAACGACAATGAAGAAAGCCTATTTCTCAGCAGGTTGCTTTTGGGGCGTGGAATATTATTTCAAGCGTCTCAAGGGTGTGACGAAGACCGCCGTCGGCTTTATGGGCGGTGATATCGAGAACCCGAGTTACAAGCAAGTGAAAACTGGAATGACGGGACATCTGGAGACCATCGAGGTGGAATATGACCCCGCACTCGTCTCCTATGAAGCCTTGGTGCGCTATTTCTTTGAAATCCATGATTTCGAGCAAGTTGACGGACAAGGCATTGATATCGGAACGCAATATCTTTCAGCCATTTGGTTCAACGATACCGAGGAGCGCGACATAGCTATCCGGGTATTCGGCGAACTGATGCAAATGGGTTATCATCCTGCCACCCAAATCCGTGCAGCGATGCCCTTCTATCAAGCCGAAGATTATCATCAGGATTATTTGGACCTACGACAGGAAACGCCTGAGTGTCATGTGTATCGGAAAATCTTTGATTGACTATGGGAAATCCATTCAGAACGAGTTGTATTGCCATATTTGTTCTGATAGCTTTAGCTAAAGCGTCATTCTCACAAGAAATCGTGTTTTCCCAACCGGGCGGTTTCTACGACAACGCTTTCCTGCTTTCTCTTTCCTGTTCAACCGACGGTTGTTCCATCCATTATACCGTCAACGGCAACACACCGACTGCCCATGATTTGACCTACAATTCGCCGATAGCATTGGATGAAAGCCTTTTCCCGTCCTCAAATATCTACACCATCGTAAACTGTCCCGAAAACGAGTGGTTTCTGCCTGATTCCATTCAAAAATGCATCGTCATACGGGCTGCCGCTTTTGATGAAACTGGCAATCAGATAGGCAAGGTGGTCACCAACACCTATCTCATCCAATCGCTCGGCTGCAATACGCATGGTCTCCCTGTGGTTTCCCTTTGTGCCGACTCACTGGATTTGTTTGACTATGAGAGAGGCATCTTTGTCCCTGGAGTCACCTTTGACCCGTCAAATCCCAATGAGACAGGAAATTACTATCAGTCGGGACGAGAATGGGAAAGGCCCATGAACATTGAGTTTTATGAGTTGGACAACACAGGCATCAACCAACAAGCCGGTCTAAGGACACACGGGGGAAATGGACGCGGCATCCAACAAAAGTGCATGAAAATCTATGCACGCAATGAATACGGCAAGAAGAGGTTCAAGCATAAGTTCTTTGAGTCCATCACCGATACCAGTTTCAAGCATCTCGTGCTCAAACCCTTAACAGCCACATGGTTCCGCGCAGGAGTCAACGACCACATCTGCAACCAGATAGCCTCTCAACTGAATTTAGAAACGCTGGCTTCGAGACCCGTCGCATTCTATCTCAACGGGGAATACTGGGGTATCTATTTTATCCACGAGAAGCCCGACGAGCGTTACCTGGAGACCCATTGCCATGTTGACATTGAGAATGTCAATCTCATTGAGAGCTGGTGGGGAGAATGCGAGGCCGGAACCAATGACAGTTTCTTGGAACTGTATGATTACATATACAACAACGACTTCGCCGACCCTGAGGCATATACGTATGTGGCCAGCCGTATCGATATTGACAACTTCATCGACTACCAAATCTTCGAGATATTCACCGCCAACCTTGACTGGCCTGCCAACAACATGCGTTGCTGGCAGGAAGGCGACGGTCGGTGGCGATGGATTTTCTTCGACGGCGACATCGCCCTGATAAAGAAAGAATTCGATGCCTTTGCCAATGCGACCTACGACGGACCGCAGGCTTATCCCTCAAATTCAAGGGCGACCCTCTTCCTCAGGAAACTGATACAGAACGAAACTTTCGAGGCTGCTTTCATCAACCGTTTCAATCAACTCCTTCATTCGGCACTTGCTCACGAAAGCACAAAACCATTCACTGATAACGCCCTTGAAACCCTTAAAGGCGAAATGCCTAACCAAGTGGCCCGTTTCGGCAATCCCGAAAGCGCAGAACTTTGGGAAGGTCACGTCAGATACCTCGACGAATTTCTCTCACTAAGAGCCAATTATATCTATGAACAACTTGGTGAATACTATCTGTCAGACGAATACGAGCTCACCATCGATGCCATCTATCCCTCTCCAGCACAGGATGAAATCCGGGTTCAAGTGCATTCAGACAAAACCATCCTGACTGACATTCAAATATTTGACATCAATGGAAGGCTACTACATACTACGCCTTCTGCCATTGGAATAGGCGAAACAGAAGTCACGCTTCCTATCCATCTGGAATCTGGTGTTTATGTAGTAAAAATCAGGCACGAGTCATTGGCGTTTGTAGTTATTCGATAAACTACAAGGGCAATCACTCGTGCCTTATTCTCCTTTTGAATTTCGAGTCTAATCCTTCGGAATAACAAACCAGATGGTAAAGGGTAACGCTAAGGTATCACAGAGGTAACAAGCACAAACTATCGACTGAGTCTTGGTAAAGTCTCGGTCTGGTATCAGTTGCTCTTACCTTACACTACTGTTCACAACTCCTACCCTACTCAATTCTCATGTTCGGTACCTCGGTGCCGTCATAATACCCCTTGTCAAGTTTCTGACGCACTTCGGCAAAGGCATTCAGCGTGTAATTCACGTCATCCATCGTGTGGGCTGCTGTCGGAATGATGCGGAAGATAATCATGCCCTTGGGGATGACGGGATAAGTAATGACCGAACAGAAGATGCGATAGTTCTCACGCAAGTCCATAGCGATGTTGGTGGCTTGCACCAAATCACCCAGCACATGCACAGGAGTCACGCATGCCTCAGCGGGACCAATGTCGAAGCCCAAGTCGCGGAAGCCCTTCTGCAAGGCGCGGGTCACAGTCCAAAGTTGTTTACGGAGTGCATCACCCTCGGCACTACGAATGATTTCGAGACGCTTCTCGCAACCTTCCACTATAGCCAACGGCAGGCTCTTGGCATACATTTGAGAGCGCATATTATAGCGCAGATACTCAATGACATACTTCGGACCTGCCACAAAGCCACCGATAATGGCCATTGCTTTTGCATAGGCACCGATATAAATGTCAATGTCATCCATCACGCCGAAATGCTCAGAGGTACCGCGTCCCGTTGGCCCCATCACGCCAAATCCGTGTGCATCATCGATAAGGATACGGAAATTGTATTTCTTCTTCAGAGCCACAATGCCTGCGAGGTCTCCCAATGCACCTGTCATTCCATAGACGCCCTCGGTAATAACCAGAATGCCGCCATTGGTCTTGTTCACGACTTCTGTAGCGACCTTAAGTTTTTTCTCCAGGTCTTCCATATCGTTGTGACGATATTTGTATTTATTGCCGATATGGAGACGAATACCGTCAAGCAGGCAAGCATGAGCCTCGTTGTCATAGACAATGACATCATGAGGGTTGGTCAAGGTATCAATGGTAGAGACAATTCCTTGATAGCCAAAGTTGAAGAGGTAAGCAGCCTCTTTCTTCTCGAAGTCGGCTAACTCATGCTCAAAATGCTCATGCATCCTCGTATGACCCGTCATCATACGGGCTCCCATAGGAGCGGCGAGACCATATTTAGCGGCAGCTTCAGCATCCACACGACGAATCTCGGGGTGATTGGCCAAACCCAGATAGTTGTTCAAGCTCCAGCAAAGAACTTCTCTGCCGTTGAAAACCATACGAGGCCCAAGTTCACCTTCCAGGCGTGGGAATGCAAAATAACCGTCAGCACGTTCACGGTACTGCCCAATCGGGCCACCGGAGTCTTTTGATATTCTTTCAAAAATGTCCATTATAGTTAATTTAAAGATTTAAGATTCAAGATTTAAGATTATGTGCCGCTTCGCGTCATTGCGAGGAACGGAGCCATTCAGATTAGAGGCACAAAATTAGTAAATATATTGATTATCCTAACGTCAAGGAATTATTTTTATCTTTGCAGTCTGAAATCAATGATAATGTTAGACCTAAAAAACAAAACGGCACTCGTCACTGGAGGAGGAACAGGCATCGGACGCAGCATCGCGGTGCATCTGGCCAAGGAAGGCTGCCACCTTGTCCTGACTGGATTAGGAATCAACGACTTGGAATCCGTCAAAAAAAAGTGCGAACAATATGGTGTGCGTGCTTACGCCACAGAGACCCAACTAGACGACTACGCTTCCATTGACAGGCTTTATGACTATGTAATTTCCAATGGTTTAAGCATCGACCTCTTTGTGCTCAATGCAGGAATTTCACAGCGAGAGAAAGCTTTGGACACCGATATCAGTGTGGATGAAAAGATATTAAAGATTGATTTCCTCAGTGGAGTCTATCTCGTGAAGAAGTTCAAAGAGATGATCCTTGCTAAGGAGCATGTGCAGTTCAGTGTGACCACTTCCCTGTCGGGTTTGTTCGGATTCCCGTTGCGTTCTGCCTATTGTGCAGCCAAACACGCTTTATTCGGCTTTTACGAATCATTAGAACTGGAATACGACAACATCAACGTCACCTTCCTCATTCCAGGACGCATCAACACGCAAATCAGCAAAAGTGCCCTACATGGTGACGGAACCGCCCACGCCAAGATGGATGCGGGGCAAGCCAATGGCCTCGATGTGGACAAATGCGGTGCTATCGCTGTGAGAGCTATCAAACGGCAGAAGCACCGTAAACTTATAGGACGTTCAGAATTGCTGATGGCCTATATACATAAATACTGGTTAGAACTCTATTATAAACTATCAAGAAAGATATCAGCTACATGAAAGAGAAAATCATCTGCGGCATACAGCAAGTGGGCATCGGCGTGAACGACTTCGTCGAAGCCTGGAAATGGTATTATGACAACTTCGGCTTCGAAATCAAAATCGTCGACGATGAAGGTGTAGCCGAGCGTATGCTCCCCTATACGGGTGGCAAACCCCAGCCGCGCCGTTCGGGCATTGCTGTCAACATTCGCGGCGGCGGCGGATTTGAAATCTGGCAGCCAAAAGAGCGCGAACTGAACTATCTGAAAGAACCCGTAAAATTAGGCGATACGGGCATACTCATCGCCAAGGTGAAAACCCCTGACATTGAAGCGGCTTACAATACCTTTATTAATAAGGGTCTCGATGTCATCAGCGAAATCTGCACTTCTCCCCTGGGTCAGAAGCAGTTTTTCATGAAAGACTCTTACGGCAACCTTTTCCAACTCGAGCAGGACAACTACGTTTTCATCGATGACAAGCGACTGCTGACTGGTGGCGCCAACGGTGCTGTCTTGGGGGTAAGCGACATTGAGCGTTCCCTCCCCTTCTATACCCAACTCTTGGACTACGACAAAATAGTCTTTGACCAGACAAGCGTATTTGAAGATTTGAAATGTCTTCCCAACGGGGAATGCAAGCTGCGCCGCGTTATCTTGGAACGTTCCAAACCTATCGAAGGGCCATTGTGCCGCATCATGGGCACCTCTCACCTTGAACTCATCCAAAACCTTGATGCACCGGGCAAGAAACTCTATGAAGGCCGCTACTGGGGCGACCCGGGCTTCATCCACCTTTGCTTCGATGTTCGCAACATGGAAGCTGTAAAGGCACAAACCGAAAGGATGGGACATCCTTTTGTTTGCGACAGCGGTGCTGACTTCGGCATGGGCGATGCCAACGGACATTTCACTTACGTGGAAGACCCGGACGGCACCCTTATCGAGTTTGTGGAGACCTTTAAGATTCCCATTGCAAAGAAGTTCGGCCTGTACCTCAACCTCGCCAACAAGGACGACCACAAGCCATTGGGTATTTTGAAAATGCTTCGCTTCGCCAAAGTCAAACGGGAGAGCATCAAATAAAAAACAGCCGGCCATCAGGTCGGCTGTTTTGATTTCATCAACAGTAATATCTCTTACTTGATACCCAATTTAGCTTTCACATCCTTAGTGGCATCAATAGCATCATCACCCACATAGACAGTAGCACCCGTAGCAAGATCGAGGATATAGGTATAACCTTTTTCCTTACCCACCTGATTGATGGCGTTCTGAATCTTGTCAAGGATGGGTTTTAGAATCTCAGTACGCTTGGCCTCAAATTCGCTTTCGGCATTAGCCTGAAACTGTTGGATGCGGTTCTGCAGGTCAACGATTTCTTTTTCCTTTGACTGCTTCACCAGATTCGACATTGTGGCTTGATTGGCCTCATAGTCCTGCATCTTGTTCTGATACTCAGTAGCCATCGTCTGCAATTGACTCTGCAATTCGTTGTAATAGGTTTCCATTGACTTTTCGGCAGTAGTTCTCTCAGGCATAGCTTCAAGAATCTCAGCTGTGTTGACGTGTGCAAGCTTCACTTGGGCTTGGGCCATACCGCTCATCACAAAGAGGGCAATACCCAAAAACATTACTTTAAACAAATTCTTCATTATTGTATTGGTTTTTAATATTTTAACTCTTTATTTATCCGCAATTGAGGTGCAAAGATAGGAATAATTTGCTTCGGTCTATTGAAAACGCCTTAATTTTTGGATTTCGGTTTTGGGGCATTGCCTCCACTCGAAGCGGGCCTGCTGCCACTGTTACCCGTGCCGCTCACGTTGGATGCAGCACCAGCACGTTTTCGATCCTCACGGCGAACAGTCTGCATCACATTGCCAAGTTGGTCAAGAACATCATCGCTGACATCATTCTTGTCGCTCGCCCAAAGGATGGAAGTGCCCGAAGCAATATCAAGGATGAATCCATAGTTCTTCTGTTGAGCCAATTCTTGCATAGCCGTATAAACCTTCTCTTGGATAGGTTGTATCAGTTCAGTGCGTTTCTGATAGAGCTGGCCTTCTGAACCAAAATACTGCATCTGAAGGTTCTTGGCTTCCTGCTCTTTGGCCACGATGGCTTGCTCACGAGCCCGTTTCTGGTCTTCTGAAAGGAGCAACATCTCGGTTTGATACTTGCTGTACATCTCCTCTACCTTGTCGTAGAGGGTTTTCACCTCACCTTGCCATCTGGCGGACATTGCGTTCAGTTCTTCTTGAGCATCGCCATACTCAGGGATGTTCTCCATGATGTATTCTGAATCGACATAAACAATCTTCTGAGAGCCACCTCCTAATAGTTGGGCTTGGGCACTCAGCATTCCGCAAAACAATGCTGCGGACAGGACTAAAGTTCTAATTGCTTTCATTGTATTATTTGTGTTGTTTTGTTTTCCTTCTATTTATCAATAATCGTTCCAAAACTAATCGATGGATCCTCCGATAGAGAAGTGGAACTGGCTGTGGTTGTTGCCTGTGGTACCGAACACATCATCAAAGCCATAGCCCCAGTCAAGACCCAGCAAACCGAACATGGGCAAGTAGATACGCACGCCAAGACCTGCGGAACGTTTCACGTCGAAGGGGTCGAAGTTGTTGAAACCGAGCCAGCAATTGCCCGCCTCAAGGAAAGTAAGGGCATAGATGGTAGCCTGCGGATTGAGCGACAAGGGATAACGCATCTCAAGCGTGTATTTCGTGAAGATGTCGCCACCTCTCGAACTGTTATTATAAAAGTCAGGCGAAAGCGAATTGTTGGCATAACCGCGCATACCTATCAACTCACGGCTGTCTACACTGTAGTTGTTCAGTCCATCGCCACCGAGATAATAGCGATGGAAAGGCGTTGCCCCAATCTGATTGTTATAATGGCCGAGATAGCCAAAACGCACACGGGTCATCATGACCAGCTTCTCATACAGTTCAGTGTACCATACTGCCTTAAAGTTCCAGCGATGCATCTCCACCCACTTGAATTTCTCGTTGTCCGACATTGTGGAATAATCCTTGGTGCTAAACAGGGAATAAGGTGGCGTCAAATCAAGACTGATTTGGAACTCAGAACCATTACGCGGATAAATGGGTTGACTCACCGAGTTACGGCTCAGCACAATAGTATAGCTGATGATGTTGAACTTGCCGTTGCCATCACCCACATTTAAAAATGCAGAACTGTAATTGTTCAAGTTGTAACGCATCAGGTTCACACCATGATAGATTGAGAAATAGTCGTCAGGCCAAGTCAAACGGCGTCCCAGACCAACGGTGAAACCCGTACGACGGAACCAGCCATAGTCTTCGTTAGTCTTATCCAGCCAGTTCGACATGAACGACTGGTAGAAAGACAATGATAATGAGTTGGGTTTTCTGCCTCCTAACCAAGGCTCAGTGAATGATATGGCATAAGTAATATAGGATGCGCCATAGGTCGAAACGCTCAAAGAGAGTTTCTGACCATCGCCTGAAGGAATAGGTCGCCAAGCATCTTTCTTGAACAAATTTCGCATTGAGAAATTAGAAAACGAAAGACCGGCCTGTAAAATCAAGGAGCCACCACCGTAGCCACCTGAGAAAGTGATTTGGTCAGCAGCAGCTTCCTCTACAGAATACTCGATGTCAACCGTGTTATCGGTATAATTAGGTTGCACGTCAGGATTGATTTTCTCCTGGTTGAAGAAGCCCAAAGTCGCCAGTTCACGCACAGAACGGATCACATCACTGCGGCTGAACAGCTGTCCGGGACGGGTATAAATCTCACGCAGAACCACATGGTCGTATGTCTTTGTATTGCCTGAAAGAGTCACATTTTTTATTCGAGCCTGTTTGCCTTCATTGAGACGTATCTCCAAATCGATGGAGTCATTTTCCACAGCCACCTCAACGGGGTCAGCACGGAAAAACAGATACCCATCATCCATATACAGTGAGCTGATATCCAATGTTGTCTCGCTATAGGTCAAATTCTTATCCAAGAGTTCTTTGTTATAAGTATCACCCTTTTTGATGCCGAGAATGCCATTAAGCGTTTCCGCCGAGTACTTGGTATTACCCGTCCACGTGACATTGCGGTAATGGTATTTATTGCCTTCGTCAATCACCAGGTCAATACCCAAATTGCGGTCATCAATTCTATAGACCGAATCACGAACAATGTGAGCATCACGAAAGCCTTTTGAGTTATATTTCTCGATAACATTCTTCTCATCGTCTTTGAAATCGCTTTCCTTGAATCGCGAAGCCTTGAAGATACGGGGACGATAGTTGTCGTAAAAATACTCCTCAATACCAGTGATAGCCTTCAAAGGCTTCAATGTGAACACATCAGCGACAGTATTCACTACCAATGGCCCCAATGGATTAAACGGGTCGAAGTGACCACGTTGCTTGGTCTCTTTCATGGCCGCGAGAATCTGTCCTTCAGAAAGGTTTTCATTACCAATGACGTTGATTTTACCAATCCTCACCTTTTCACCTTTGTCAATATTGATAATCATGTCCACGTAACTCTCACGTGTTGTATCGGCAATCTGTTGAATGTCAATATCCACGTTGAGATAGCCTTTGTCATAGTAATAATTCTCAATGATACGTCTGGTCTTGGTCACCAGATGATTGGTAGCCACATCACCCCGCGATAAATTGATTTTGTTGCGTATCTCATCAGCCTCACTTTTCTTGATACCCCTCAAAGAAAACTTGGACACACGAGGTTTTTCCTTGATGACGATTTGAAGAAACACCTTGTTGGCAACAAAGTCAGTGGCATTGATAGCCACATCCTCAAACATACCTTGTTCCCAAATCTTGCGGATGGCTCCGGCGATTTCGTCACCTGGAATTTTCACCGTCTTTCCCACTCGCAAATCTGTAATCAAAGTCAGCATCGTAGGGTCTGTGTATTGGGCACCCACAACTGTGATACCGCCGATTTCATAGTCCGTAGGATGTGAATAGTCTATCTCAGAGAGATCGTCTCCGATTTGGATTTGTGCATAAGCGTTGTTACCTGTAAAAAAAACAAAAAGTAGTGCTAATATAATAAAGAGGTGTCTTTTCATAATCTCATCGTTATTTAGCGACCTGTTCACTGGTCTTCCCGAAACGGCGTTCGCGATGTTGATAGTTCAGAATCGCCTCATAAAGATCTGCTTTGCGGAAATCGGGCCAGTACTTAGGTGTGAAATAGAGTTCTGAATAAGCCAACTGCCATAAAAGGAAATTGCTGATACGTTCCTCTCCGCTGGTGCGAATAAGCAATTCCGGGTCAGGCATCCCAGCAGTGGAAAGATACGAGGAAATGGTGCTGTCGTCAATGTCGGACGACTTCAACTTGCCATCAGCAGCATCCTGGGCCATACGGCGCGAGGCTTGGATAAGATCCCAACGTCCCGAATAACTCAAAGCCAGCGTCAAAGTCATACGGGTATTGTGGCTCGTATCTTCAATGGCTTGCATCAGCTGTTCAAAATTGGTTTTCGGCAAACTCTTCAAATCTCCTATGGCATTCAGCTTGATACTGTTCTTGTTCATCGTGCTGACCTCATTCTTGATGGTCTGCGACAAGAGGGTCATCAGACCTGTAACTTCAGCCAAAGGGCGGTTCCAATTCTCCGTTGAGAAGGCATAAAGGGTCAGATACTTCACCCCGATTTCAGCAGAAGCCTCACTCACTTCACGCACCGACTGAATAGCGCTTTGATGTCCGAAGATGCGTTGCTTTCCACGTTCTTTAGCCCAGCGACCGTTGCCGTCCATAATAATAGCGACATGTTGCGGCAAACGCTCGCGGTCGATTTGTTGCATTAGTTGGTCTTTGAGTTCCATAATCAGAATTTGCTTAAGTTACAGCCCCTTCCGTCGGGCATATTGAATTTCCAGGTCAGCGACAACCGAGCCATTCCAAACCAGTCATTGAAAGCAGCATTACCCCTCTGCTGACCTGGGAGGAAGTTACCTGTCGGGTCGCTCAAGTCGTATGTCTCACCATCTTCGGCGACAAATGTGGCATGTTGTTCGGGATAAACCGTTGCCACATCGTCGAGATAATCCGTGAAGGTCTTTTGCATCCTCCATTCAATAGTAGCGGCCATGTGTTTTGACAAAGAGAATTTTACGCCCATTCCAAAAGGCAGAGAAACCCCGACGGGCATCGTGCGTCCAAAGAGTTTATCATACCATTTGGCATCGGATGGTGCAGATTCAGTGGCATAATTGCGCAAACTGACCACACTACCCCCATATTCAGCATAAGGCGTATATTGGAAAACAGAAATACCGCCAAAGATATATGGAGAGACATTCTTTTTCGGGTTACCCGTGTAGTATTCAAGGAAATTAAACTCGGCGACGAGGCTGAAGTCATTGATCAATGTTGTAAAATTCAATCCTCGGTCAGGGCGCCAACCGACAACTTCATCGGAAGCCTTCACGGTAGCACGACTATAATCGAAACGGAAAGTCCAACGATTGTTGTAGTTGAATCGGACCACACCTCCATATTGCAGTTGGGCTTGCATAAAAGGAATCATGGGATTCAAATCGCCCATATAATAACTCACACCGACATGAGGCCCCACTTCAATGGTTTGGGGGTCATCAAACTGAGCATTCGCTTGCATATAAACAAACAAGCAGCTCACAATCAATAAAAAACGATATACTCTATACATAGTTTAAGTCTGCAAAATTAAGAATTTTTCCAATGAGAACGAAATAATTCAATTTCTATTGTCCTTACCCCACATCAATTTGTTGCGAATCGTCGAAAAAAAGTCCTCGTCACGCATCCTAACCAAATTAAGACAGAAGCTCGCTTTCCGAACTTCCAACTGTACTGAGGTATCCAAAGCACAAGTCCTTGAATCCATACTGAAGACAAATCTCTTCTCACGACTCTCGACCTGGATGCGAACCGTGCTGTCATCAGGGATGACTACAGGACGAACCGTTAGATTATGAGCCGCAATGGGCGTAAGGACAAAACTCTTCGAACTTGGTGCAATAATAGGGCCTCCCGCACTCAACGAATAAGCTGTCGATCCCGTTGGAGTAGCCAACAAAATGCCATCGCCCCAATATGTATTGAGATAGATATCGTCGACATACACCTTGATGGTCAAGAGACTATGCTCAGGGTTACGGATGACGTTCAACTCGTTGAGGGCATAGCGCACATCGCCAAAAACGTTGACGGGAGATACCAGTTCCAGGAGAGTACGTTGCTCGACGGAATAATCACTCGATAGTACACTCTCAATCGCCTGGTCTATCTCATTCTTTGAGACGCTGGACAGGAAACCCAGTCTCCCCATATTGATACCCAACACCGGCATTCCCGAATCGAGCACAAAAGGAACGGTGTCCAGTATTGTTCCGTCGCCACCGATAGACAGTAGCAGGTCGGCATCCAAATCAGCATGGGAGCAGAAGACCTTGTATTCTAAGCCTTCAGGGACATAGTCCTTGATCATTACGGCAAAAGGCTTGAAGACCGTCGTCTCTATCCGCTTCTCAGACAGTTTCACAAACAGCTGCCGCATATATTCCCCGTTCTCAGGGGCGATGTTCTTTCCAAATAGGGCGATAGTCATAGGTTTTCTATGTTTTTCATCCGATAGGGACAGCGGGACATGACCCGTTGTTAGCTTTTTCCCATCCTTATCGGAAGTAGTATTACGATTCATCTTTCACAGATTCATGGCTTTCGTCAGTCATCATCCTTATATAATTCACATAACGCCAATCGGCAATATCACCATTTTCGACGGCGGCTTTTACTGCACAACCCGGTTCGTGGGTATGGGTGCAGTTGGCAAAACGGCATTCGCTCATCAGCTCACGCATCTCGGGGAAACGCTGTGCCAACGTCTCTTTTTCAAGATCGTAAAGCACAAACTCCTTGATACCAGGCGTATCCACAATCCAGGCATCAAAACCAAGATGGTGCATCTCGGCAAAGGTAGTAGTATGTTTGCCCTTTTCATGATAGTCAGAAATCGCTCCGATACGGACATCCAGAGAGGGGTCGAGGGCATTCACAAGAGCCGACTTACCCACACCCGAATGGCCGGAGAACAGGCATATCTTACCTTGCATCAAGGCTTTTAGCTCATCTATCTGGAAACCCGTCTTTGCTGAAACGCCAAACGAAGTATATCCGAGACGCTGGTAGGTTTCCATCAACACGCACATCTCCCCTATCTGTTCGACAGTATAAAGGTCGCATTTGTTGAACACCACAGCGGCTGGAATATGATAGGCTTCACAGGTCACCAGAAAACGATCGATGAACCCTGTTGAAGTACGAGGCTGGGCAATGGTAGCAACCACGATGGCCAAATCCACATTGGCAGCGATAATATGCGAGGCCTTGCTCAGATTAACCGATTGGCGTACAATCACATTGTCACGCGGTTCTATTTTCTTGATGACTCCTGTCTCCTTGCCAGGCTCTTGCTCAAACTCCACATTGTCGCCCACAGCCACCGGATTGGTGGAGCGGATACCATCCAATCGAATCTTGCCTCGCAGACGGCATTCCCATTGCCGTCCCTGTCCGTCAAGAACGATATACCAACTGCCCGTCGATTTAATGACCTTACCTAACATTTCTGGTAACGTTTCCCCGGTAATGCCATCAATATACCGTCGAACTCCAAACCCAACAACAAGGAGGCAATCTTAGTCGTAGACATATCCGTCTTCACGATGATATCGTCAAGATTGATTACAGCATTGGAGCCAAAACAGTCCATAATCATTTTCTCATCCTCGGTAAACTCGCGGAAGATGGCGGTTTGTTTCTCCTCTTTGGCCTCAGCATCCCAACGCATCACATAACGCAAATTCAGCACGCTTTCCATAAGATGGGCTCGGTTGGTACGAATGAGGTAATTGCAGCCCTGACTATAAAGGTCATTGATGCGACCCGGATAAGCAAACACATCACGGTTATAGGAGTCGGCCAAATCCGCAGTAATCAAGGAGCCTCCTTTCAGTGCCGACTCAATCACCACCACAGCATCCGCCATACCTGCAATGACTCGGTTACGACGAGGGAAATTCTCGCGTTCAGGCTCTGTGCCGCTGATATACTCTGTCAGGATGCCTCCATCATGTTCCAACATATCAGAGGCCAATTTCTTATTGAGAGAAGGATACACTTGCTGCATCCCGCATCCCGTCACAGCGACAGTAGGGATACCGTGCTTCACTGAAGCCTTATGTGCCGTTGTGTCCACACCGTAGGCCAATCCACTTACAATCAGCACATTATCGCTTTTCAAATCCTCAACCAACTGGTTGCAGTTTTCCTTTCCATAATCCGTAATGTTACGAGTGCCGACGATAGCCACCACACGGTTGGCGTTAAGGTTGGCCTTACCTTTATAATATAGCAACAAAGGACCATCGTCGCATTGCAATAGGCGACGAGGATAATCGGAATCCAAAAAGAACAAGGGACGGATTCCGTTTTGCTCCATGAATTCGATTTCCTGTTCCGCCCGTTTCAGGTATTTTTTCGGATGACAGATGGCATCGATTGATGCTTCACGCATCCCGCTGATCTTCTCTAACGACTTACGAGTTTCATCGAAGATGGCTCGGGCACTACCGCAATACTGCACGAACTTCTTCCCGCTGATATCACCGATACCAGGTAGCAGCGTCAACGCGATTTGATATTTAACTTCTTCGTTCATTGTCAGTATGGTTTCAGGAGATTGAGCCACTCGAATTCCTAATCCAGTTTCAGCACAGCCAAGAAAGCCGACTGCGGCACCTCAACATTGCCAACCTGACGCATACGCTTCTTACCCGCTTTTTGCTTTTCAAGCAACTTACGTTTACGCGAAACGTCACCGCCGTAGCACTTCGCCGTCACATCCTTACGCACCTGACGCACCGTCTCACGGGCAATAATCTTCGCACCAATGGCAGCCTGAATAGCAATATCGAATTGGTGACGAGGAATCAACTCCTTCAGTTTCTCGCACATTCGCCGACCGAAGTCGTAAGCGTGTCCACGATGAATCAAAGTGGAAAGGGCATCCACAGACTCGCCGTTGAGCATGATGTCCAATTTGACCAAATCGGCATTCTGGTAGCCGGCAATATGATAATCGAACGAGGCATAGCCTTTCGATATGGATTTCAGTTTGTCGTAGAAGTCGAAGACGATTTCACTCAACGGCATCTCGAAGGTCAACTCCACACGGTCGGTGGAGAGATAGACCTGATTCTTCAATACGCCGCGCCGGTCAATACAGAGGGTCATAATAGGACCCGTGAAATCGTTCTTGGAGATAATCTGCGCCAGGATATAGGGTTCCTCGATATGGTCGATTTTTGTCACCTCGGGCAATCCACTGGGGTTGTGTACCTCAATCATTTCGCCGTCTGTCTTAAAGCACTTGAATGAGACGTTAGGCACCGTTGTAATCACATCCATATCAAACTCGCGATCGAGGCGTTCCTGCACGATTTCCATGTGGAGCAAGCCCAGGAAGCCGCAACGGAAGCCGAAGCCCAAGGCTGCCGACGACTCAGGCTCCCAAACCAAGGAGGCATCGTTGAGTTGCAGTTTCTCTAAAGAAGCCCTCAACTCTTCGTAGTCGTCAGCATCAACAGGATAGATACCCGCAAACAGCATTGGCTTCACATTCTCAAAGCCGGAGACTGGCTCGGTACAGGGACGTTCCACATGGGTGATGGTGTCGCCCACCTTAACCTCTTTCGAGGTCTTGATACCTGAGATGATATAACCCACATCGCCTGCCGAAAGCTCGTTTTTAGGCACTTGCTTCAGTTGCAGCACTCCGATTTCATCAGCGTTGTATTCTTTTCCCGTGGCAAAGAACTTCACCAAGTCATTGGTGCGCAAGGTACCGTTCATGATGCGGAAATAGGCAATGATACCTCTGAACGAATTGAACACCGAGTCGAAAATCAGCGCCTGAAGCGGAGCGTTGGGGTCGCCCTTGGGACAAGGGATTCGCTCCACGATGGCATCCAAGACAGCAGGTACCCCCTCGCCCGTGCGGGCACTAACGCGAAGAATCTCGCTGGGGTCACAGCCCAACAGGTCCACCATCTGGTCTTCCACGATGTCGACCATCGCGCTGTCCATATCAATCTTGTTCATTACGGGGATGATTTCGAGGTCGTGTTCAAGTGCCGAATAAAGGTTGGCTATCGTTTGGGCCTGAATGCCTTGGGTGGCATCCACCACAAGCAAAGCCCCTTCACAGGCGGCTATGCTGCGCGACACCTCGTATGAGAAGTCAACATGGCCGGGAGTATCAATCAGATTCAGTGTATACTCCTCTCCTTTATAGTGATACTTCATCTGGATGGCGTGACTCTTGATGGTAATACCACGTTCACGTTCCAAATCCATGTCATCCAAAACCTGGTCGACAAGTTCCTTGTCGTTAAGGGTATGGGTAATCTCCAAAAGCCTATCGGCCAAGGTAGATTTACCGTGGTCGATATGGGCTATGATACAAAAATTGCGAATGTTTTTCATGGGCGCAAAGATACGGAAAAAATCTTCACACTCATTTCTTCTTCTCCTTGACGTCTCCGTCTGCTTTCGTAGCTTGAGAATAAGTCTTCTTCTTTCCTTGGATTACACCGTTCTTGTAGCTCACCTCGCTCTTCATTGAGCCATTCTCGTAGAAGGTCTCCTGCTTGCCGTTGAACTGTCCTTGAGTGTATTCAATGGTCATCTTCTTTTGACCATTCTCATAGTACCAAGTCGTCAGGCCGTCGCGCTTATCGTTCTTGTATTCCGACACTTCCAGATTGCCGCCCTTTTCATAGCACAGGATTTGCGTACCGTCAAGCTTTCCGTCTTTGTAGGTGTTCAGTTTCGACAACCTGCCACCACGATACCACTCACTGACCTGACCTTCCAGAACATCATTCTTATATTCGGCCTTCTTAGTGAGGGAACCGGTCTTGTCAATCTCAATATACACGCCATTGCGCTTGCCGTCAACATAATTGACGACACGTTTGGGCAAATAGGTATTGCTGGTGTAATACTCCATCCACGTACCGACTTTCTTACCATTGTTCACCGTACCTTCAATGGTGTAGTCGTGGGCAGTCGTCTTAAAGGTGCCATTAGGGGCTTTGCTGACATCAACACTTTCGATTGTTTGAGAAAAGAGAGGCATTGCAAAGAACGCCAAAAGGATAATAATCAAATTCTTACGCATTTTAATAAGTTTTATAATGATGGACAAAAGTATAAAATTCGTCGCAATTCACCGCAATTTTCATGCAAAAAGTTTTCGGCATCGGTTTTTTTTGCATTTTTGAAGCCTCAAACAACGCATTATCATGAAGAAAATAGAAGTCAAAAATTTCAAGCTTTACACCACCGCAGTCATCTGTATCGAGTGGAAAGGCGACTTGCTCAACGTCAATCTTGACCTCGCCATGATGCTGAAAATGATGAAGATGGAAGGTCTTACGGAAACCGACATTGTGCACTATAGCCAGCAAGGACAACCCATCCCCTTCAAAAAAGTGTCGCTCTATCTTTTTCAGGAAGACGGCAAGCCCGGAAAGTATTGTACGGACGAATCATTCTGCGAAGATGACGACCCAATTGTGTTTTATGTAGAGATAAAGGAATAAAAAAAGAGGGGCCGTTCATGTCATCAGCCCCTCTTTTTTTTCGCAAGTTAAGTTAATGCAGGCTCTTGATGTACTCGTCAATCGCCTTGGCGGCTTTCTTACCAGCACCCATGGCGAGGATGACGGTAGCGGCACCGCTCACTGCGTCGCCACCGGCGAAGATGCCGGGACGTGAAGTCGTACCCACTTCGTCAGCCACGATGCAACCCTTGCGGTTGAGGTCGAGGTTGCGGGTCGTGCTGCCAATCAGCGGGTTGGGAGAAGTACCCAGAGCCATGATAATCATGTCGACATCAAGTACGAATTCCGAGCCTTCCACCGGTACGGGGCTGCGACGGCCAGAGGCATCCGGCTCGCCCAGCTCGCATTTCACGCACTTGAAGCCTTTCACCCAGCCATTTTCGTCGCCTAAGACCTCGACAGGAGCCGTCAGCAGGTCGAAGATGACACCTTCTTCCTTGGCGTGATGCACCTCCTCCACACGGGCAGGCAACTCAGCCTCCGAGCGACGGTAGACGATATGCACCTCAGCACCGAGACGCAAAGCAGTACGTGCAGCATCCATGGCCACATTACCGCCACCGACCACAGCGACTTTCTTACCCACGAAATTCGGGGTCTCATAGCCTTGTTTATAAGCGAAGAGCAGGTTATTACGGGTCAGGAACTCGTTGGCCGAAACCACACCACAAAGGTTCTCGCCAGGCACGTTGAGCATCATCGGGAAACCGGCACCTGATCCTACGAAGACAGCCTCGAAGCCCTCGCGGTGCATCAGCTCATCGATGGTGATGGTGCGACCCACCACCACGTCTTTCTCAAACTTGGCACCCAAGCGGCGCACGCTCTCCACCTCTTTCTTCACAACGGTGTCCTTAGGCAGACGGAACGAGGGGATACCATAGACCAACACGCCACCCATCTCGTGCAAAGCCTCGAAGATAGTGACATCGTAGCCCATCGAGAGCAAGTCTTTGGCACAGGTCAGGCCTGATGGACCGCTACCGATGATAGCCACCTTGTGGCCATTCGGGATGCTCTGGCTGTTGAAGTGCAAATCGTGCTCGATGGCGTAGTCACCGACAAAACGCTCCAGCTTACCGATGGCGATAGGCTCAAACTTCTTGCCCATCACGCAGCTACCCTCGCACTGGCTCTCCTGCGGACACACACGACCGCAGACGGCAGGCAGAGCCGAATCGCAGCTGATGACACCGGCAGCTCCCTCAAAGTCGCCATGGGCGACACGGGCGATGAAGCCGGGAATGTTCACATTGACAGGGCAATGGGCCACGCATTGCGGGTTCTTGCAGTTGAGGCAACGCTGGGCTTCCATGATGGCCATGTCCGCCGAATAGCCCAAGCAGACCTCGTCGAAGTTGTGGGCGCGGATTTCAGGTTTCTGCTCAGGGCAGGGAACCCGTTTTTTCTTGTCGAAGGTCTCTTCAGAGATGCCGCCGATGTGGCACTTATGGCCTTCGGCTTTCTCCTCAGCTTCGATCTGCTTGCGCGTCTCCACATTATTATACATAGCCTGTCGTTTCATGGCACCATCGAAGTCCACATCACGGCCCAAGAACTCAGGACCGTCGATGCAGGTGAACTTGGTCTTGCCGCCGATGCTCACGCGACAGGCACCGCACATACCTGTACCGTCAACCATAATCGAGTTCAACGACACCGTGCAACGGATACCCAACTCCTCGCAAGTCTTCGTGGCAAACTTCATCATAATCATCGGTCCGATAGCGACAGCCTCGTCATAGACTTTGCCGCTGGCTACCAATTGGCGCAACACGTCAGTCACCAGACCTTTGCGGCCTGTGGAGCCGTCGTCGGAGGTGACGTACAGGTTACTGACCTCAGCCAGCTCCTTTTCAAAGATAAGGAGGTCCTTGGTACGGGCACCAATAATACAGTCAGCAGTGGCACCGTGGTCGTTCAACCACTTCACTTGGGGATAGATGGGGGCGATACCCACACCGCCACCGATGAACACGAAGGAGCGCTTGCGGAGCTCTTCAGCCGTCATCGTGGCAAACTCGGAGGGCTTGCCCAAGGGACCGACGATGTCGGCAAAGCGGTCACCTTCTTTGAATTCAGCCATTTTTCTGGTCGATTCACCGATGGCTTTGAAGACGATGGTCACCGTTCCCCTGACGCGATGATAGTCACTGATGGTCAACGGGATGCGTTCGGAGTTCTCCTCCATCTTGACGATGAGGAACTGGCCCGGCAGAGCTGAATGAGCGATACGCGGCGCATAGACATCCATGAGATAAGTCTCGGCTGCGAAGGTTTCTTTGTGAATAATTTCGAACATAATATTAGGTAATTGTTGAGTTAGTTTTCTGGCAATTTGCTCCGCAAAGATAGTGATTTTCATAAAGACAAGAAAAAAAAAGCGATTTTTTGTAAAAGAAGGTCTAATATTTCATTACTTTGCCAAACAATTCCACAACTATGCAAGAGAACGAGAATTATTCCGTATGGAACAAGGTGATTTGGGAAGACAATGAGCGCAAACTATTTTTCGACGGCAAAACTCCGAAACTGATTTACAACAGCAAGGAATACACTTTCAGCGGTCACGGCTACGAGCCTATGGCCATCATCTTAGGCAAGGATGGCGAGGTGGCCTACATCCACAACTCCTTTCTCGTCGACGAAGAATGCAAGCAATTTGTGAAAGACCCGAAGTATCTATGCCACACCATAACAAGGCATTACCATAACGCTAAGCACTTCTGTATGTTGCTCACTACGGCCATTGACTACGGCTTTGACTGGCAAATCGACGACCTTGAGCACAGGATGTTCTCGCTTGAACGATTTGCCCAGCGAGAGATTTTCTATAATGCTGACGGCATAGAGTTCGGGATTTACGGCGACGAAATTTGTGACGAGATAGCCCCCTGTGAACTTGACGACGGACCGAAAACGCATTTTGAGTACGACATCATGTATATTATCGTCGATGGCAAGGAGTATCATTTGGAGGATGCCAACATGGACCGTCTCGGCCAACTCGGCATTTTCGAGAAGGGCAAACGCAAACCCAAAATCCGCATCAATGGGACGAAAGGCTCCGTCATCGCGGCTTACACAGACGAATGGCACAGCGGCGAGACCTTCACGCCTTTCGGTTTCCCCTGCAACACCAAACGTTTCTGTGAGATGATGGCCTACGCCATTCGCGAAGGCAAAAATGAGTATAGTTTCGAAAAGTTAAAGGTTGTATTTTCCTAATTTGTTTTCGTGTTCAGTCGGATGCGCCTATTGCGCTTTATTCATTTCGATAGGGTTGTAGTTATAGACTTTCGTTTAAGGCTTCAAAAACAGGGATTGTTTTTTGGAATGCGGAAAATCCCAAAATTCTGGACAAAAAAATTCCCCCAAGCCGTCAACTATTGACAACTTGGGGGAACTCAAATCGCCTATGCAATTATTACAGCAGATGGCAGGTAACAGTCAAGCCGGCCATCACGATGCTCACCATGCTCATCAGCTTGATAAGGATGTTCAGCGAAGGACCTGACGTATCTTTGAACGGGTCACCGACGGTGTCGCCCACAACGGTAGCCTTGTGGTTCTCAGAACCCTTGCCACCGAAGTTGCCTTCCTCGACATACTTCTTGGCATTGTCCCAAGCACCGCCCGAGTTAGCCATGAAGACAGCAAGAACGAAGCCTGTGCTCAGACCACCAATCAACAGGCCAAGGACACCGGGAACACCCAGGATGACACCCGTCAGAATCGGGACGAGGATGGCAAGGATGGAAGGCACCAGCATCTCGTGCTGGGCACCTTTAGTAGAAATAGCCACGCAACGCTCGTAGTCGGGTTCGGCCTTGCCCTCAAGGATACCCTTGATGGTACTGAACTGACGGCGGACTTCCTCCACCATCTTCTGAGCGGCACGACCCACAGCGTTCATCGTCATTCCACAGAACACGAATGCCATCATGGCACCAATGAACACACCCACCAAAACCACAGGATTCATCAGGTTAACGTTGTAGGCTTCCATGAAGTCAACCAAAGTGGCTTTGGCAGCTTCAACGCCATTCGGCAGGTCTTGTCCGATACGAATCAAAGCGATTTTGATTTCCTCAACATACGAAGCCAAAAGCGCAAGGGCGGTCAAAGCGGCAGAGCCGATGGCGAAGCCCTTACCCGTGGCGGCAGTGGTGTTGCCAAGAGCATCAAGGGCATCCGTGCGCTTACGCACTTCGGGATCAAGGCCGCTCATTTCGGCGTTACCGCCAGCGTTGTCGGCGATAGGACCGTAAGCATCAGTGGCCAAGGTGATACCCAGCGTGGACAGCATACCCACAGCGGCGATACCGATACCGTAAAGACCTCTCGAAAGATTGGCTGCCGTAAACTCAATGTTGAAACCATTGGCGCAAAGGTAAGCCAAAACGATGGCGAAGCCCACGGTGACAACCGGGATAGCAGTAGAGAGCATACCGAGTCCCAAGCCGGAGATAATCACCGTAGCGGGACCGGTCTTTGAGCTTTCAGCCACCTTTTGCGTGGGCTTGTAGCTCTGCGAAGTATAGTATTCAGTAGCTTTTCCGATAATCACGCCTGCCAGCAGACCGACCACCACAGAAAGTGAAGTTTGCCACCACATGTTGGCCAAGGCACCCGTTTCATTACCGAAGAGGAAATACATGATGCCGAAAGTGGCTGCGGCGATGAGAATAGCGGCTGCGTTGGTACCACGGCTCAAAGCACCGAGAAGTTCCTTCATGCCAGCGTTCTCTTTGGTTTTCACGAGGAAAATACCAATGATGGAAAGCAACACACCCACGGCGGCAATCAGCATAGGAGCAAGCACCGCCTTGAACTGCAAGCCTTCGACGGCAGCAGTGGCAAAAGCGGATGCGCCCAAAGCCATCGTAGCCAAGATGGAGCCAGCGTAGGACTCATAAAGGTCGGCACCCATACCGGCCACGTCACCCACGTTGTCACCCACGTTATCGGCAATGGTAGCAGGGTTGCGCGGATCGTCTTCGGGAATGTTGTACTCCGTCTTACCGACAAGGTCGGCACCGACGTCAGCAGCCTTGGTGTAGATACCGCCACCCACACGGGCAAACAGAGCCTGAGTGGAAGCACCCATACCGAAGGTCAGCATGGTGGTGGTGATGGTAATGAGGTCATTGTCAGCTCCGACAGCGGCAAGCAAACCGGTGCCATTCAGCACAAGGAACCAAACGGAAACGTCGAGCAGGGCGAGACCTACCACAACGAGACCCATGACGGCTCCAGAACGGAAAGCCACTTGAAGACCGCTGTTAAGCGACTTGCGGGCTGCGTTGGCGGTACGCGCCGAAGCATAGGTGGCCGTCTTCATGCCGAAGAAGCCTGCCAAGCCCGAGAAGAAACCGCCCGTGAGGAAAGCGAACCACACGATGCCGTTCTGCAAGTCGAACAAACTCATCACAAAGAAAACCACAGCCAAAACGACGAACACGATGGTCACCACTTTGTACTGCTGCTTCAGGTAAGCCATAGCTCCCTTACGGACATACGCAGCGATTTTCTTCATTAAGTCCGTACCCTCGTCTTCTTTCATCATCTGCTTGAAGAAGATGAAAGCGAATGTCAGTGCCAGGATGGAGGCACATAACACGATGTAAACAATACTGTTACTCATAAGGTTATTGAATTAGTTATACTTGTTTTCGCCATAAAACGCAGTTTTGAGCGGACAAAAATAAGAACAAAAACATTTTGAAAAGAATTTTTTTTCATGGAAATTTATACCAAAGCAACTTTTTTTTCCCATTTCGGAAATAAACACTATTTTTGACGATTGAAGGAAAAAGGCTTCATCGGAAAACAAGGGATTCATAATCAGATTCTTAATCAAGCCTCCCCTTTCACGAACAATAAAAAAACGAAGGAAAATGAACAAGGTCAGTCTGGAAATCGTCGGTTTGACATACAGCGAATCCTCAACTGGTGCCTACGTCCTGATTTTAGGCGACAAGAACTCGCAGCGCAAGCTACCCATCGTCATCGGGAGTGCCGAAGCCGAATCCATCGCCGTGGGTATCGACAGGCAACATAATGGCAGGCCTCTCACCCACGACCTCTTCCTGAGATTTGCCAAAGAATTCGAAGTGGAAATCAAGGAAGTCGTCATCAACCGGTTCCGCGAGGGCATTTATTACGCCATGCTGGTCTGTCAGCAGGGCAGCGAACTCACAATGGTGGACGCACGTCCCTCCGACGCCATCGCCATCGCCGTGCGCTGCGGCTGCGACATCAGTGCCTATGAAACCGTCATGAACGAGGCGAGCATCATCATGGAGGACCTCGAGCAGGAAGAAAAGAACGAAATGACAGGAGGTAGCGCCACTCCTATTAACAAAGGTGGCGGCAAACCTAACTACGACATGATGACGGTGCCCGAACTGGAAGACCTGCTCCAAGAGGCCGTCGACAACGAAGACTACATGAAAGCCGCGCAAATACGCGATATAATAAAAAGCAGAAGTTAAGGGCATTTCTAAAAATTGCCTGCAATTTTTATCTCAAATTCAATAAAATTCATATAATCAACAAATTAGAAAATTCTTAAATTCTCAAATTCTTGATAATTAGAAATCCCTTTAAATCATTAAATCAACGTATATGAAAGCAATCAAAATCAGACTCATCGTGATGAACTTCCTGGAATTTGCTGTCTGGGGAGCTTATTTGACCAGTATGGGAGCCTACCTTGCGGAAATCGGTATGGGCACCAACATCGGTTGGTTCTATTCCGTCCAAGGAATCGTCTCCTTGTTTATGCCTGCTTTGATCGGTATTCTTGCTGACCGCTCCATCCCCGCACAAAAGATGTTGGGTATCTGTCACCTCCTTGCAGCCGCTTTCATGGCCATCACAGGATTTATGGGCATGACCTATGGCGACCAAGCCACTTTCGGACAGCTGTTCCCGTTCTATGCCATGAGTGTGGCTTTCTTTATGCCCACCATCGCCTTGGGTAACTCTGTATCGTACAACGCATTGACAAAAGCAGGCCTCGACACCGTGAAACACTTCCCCCCTATCCGTGTCTTCGGTACCATTGGCTTCATCGTTTCGATGTGGCTCGTCGACCTGATGGGTTTCCAGCATGACCATCGTCAATTCTTTGTCTGTGCAGCATGGGGTTTGATTTTAGGCATCTATTCCTTCACATTGCCCGATTGCCCCGTCAACAAGCTGGCAGAAAAGAAGAGTTTTGCCGATGCTTTAGGACTCAAAGCCTTCACACTCTTCAAGCAAAAGAAAATGGCTGTTTTCTTCATTTTCTCAATGTTCCTCGGTGTTTCGCTTCAAGTCACCAACGGTTATGCCAACACCTTTATCTCAAGTTTCGACAAGATTCCTGCATTTGCCGACACCTTTGCCGTAAAACACGCGAATATTCTGATTTCAATTTCACAGATTTCCGAAACCTTGTGCATCCTGCTCATCCCCTTCTGCTTGAAACGCTTTGGCATCAAAAAGGTCATGCTGATGGCCATGTTCGCTTGGGTGTTGCGTTTCGCTTTCTTCGGCCTCGGCAATCCAGGCAGTGGCGTTTGGTTGTTCATCCTCTCTTGCATCGTCTACGGTGTCGCGTTCGATTTCTTCAATATCAGCGGTTCGCTGTTCGTTGACAACGAGACTGACGAAAGTATCAGAAGCAGTGCACAGGGCGTTTTCATGATGATGACCAACGGATTCGGTGCCTCTATAGGTACTTTAGGCGCTCAAGCCATTGTCAACAACATGGTTTACAGCAAGACCGACCCCATGCAGCAGATGGCCGCCTGGACCAACACTTGGTACATTTTCGCTGCATATGCCCTCGTTGTGGCTATTTTGTTCGCGATTTTGTTTAAGTATAAGCATAATCCTGAGAAACAATAATGAAGCAATACCTCGACCTACTACAATACATCCTCGACAACGGGGTGCAGAAAGGCGACCGCACGGGGACCGGCACCATCAGCGTATTCGGCTACCAGATGCGCTTCAACCTGCAAGAAGGTTTCCCTTTGGTGACAACGAAGAAGGTACACCTTAAAAGCATCATTTATGAATTGTTGTGGCTTCTTAGCGGCGACACCAATATCCAATACCTTCACGACCACAAGGTCAGCATCTGGGACGAATGGGCCGACCCCAAGGGCGACCTCGGCCCCGTCTACGGTGCCCAATGGCGCAACTGGAACAACGAGGGCATCGACCAAATCGCCGAGGTGGTGAAGAGCATCAAGGAGAACCCCAACAGCCGCAGGCATATCGTGACCGCCTGGAATCCCAGCGTCCTTCCCGACGAGCATGAGAAGGACTTCGCCGCCAATGTGGCGGCTGGAAAGGCCGCCCTCCCACCCTGTCACGCCTTCTTCCAGTTTTATGTGGCTGAAGGCAGGCTGTCGTGCCAGCTCTACCAGCGCAGTGCCGACGTATTTCTCGGGGTGCCGTTCAACATCGCTTCCTACGCCTTGTTGACCATGATGATGGCGCAGGTATGTGGCCTGAAGCCCGGCGATTTTGTCCACACCTTTGGCGACGTGCATATCTACAACAACCTCATCGAGCAGGTGAAACTGCAACTGTCGCGCACCCCTCGCCCTTTGCCCACAATGCGAATCAACCCCGAAGTCAAGGATATCTTTGGCTTCAGATATGAAGATTTCACCTTGGAGGATTACGACCCTTGGCCTGCCATCAAAGGGGAAGTGTCTGTATAATAATACGGTCCTTCGACTGGCTCAGGGACCTTAGCTAAACAACTGATAACTCCGATAACTGAATAATTTACAACTGACAACAGATATGACCCTCTCCATCATCGTCGCGATGGCCGAAAACCGCGCAATAGGACGAAACGGCAACCTTATATGGCACAACTCACGCGACTTGAAGCAATTCAAGAAAATCACCACGGGGCATACCGTCATCATGGGTTACAAGACCTACCTATCCCTTCCCGGACACAAAGCCCTGCCCAACCGCCGCAACATCATTCTTTCCTCACGGTTAGGCGAAGCCCCCGAGGGTTTCGAACTGGTGTCTTCCATCCAGCAAGCCATTGAAAGCGTGAAAGACGAAGAGGAGGCCTTCATCATCGGTGGAGGCATGGTGTACGAGCAGTTTCTCCCGTATGCCGATCGGCTCTATCTCACCCGTATCGGAAAATGCTTCGAGGCCGACACCTATTTCCCCTACATCAACTTCGAGGAATGGGACTTGGTCGACCTTGAGGTCATCGACGACGACCCGCAAGTGGATTATTCCTACCGCTTCGAGGTTTGGGAACGCGCTG
>CAMYYB010000021.1 GCA_947303335.1 uncultured Bacteroidales bacterium
TTACAGGATGATAAACAAAGGAGTCGGTATTGAGATAGCTTACGTCGTCCACATCATCGATAGTCAAAGAGCTACTTGTGATGCTTGTGGATGAGCCACTTCCTCCTATAATGTTTATCTTCTCCACATCTCTGCTAATATGGATGTTGCCGCATGAGCCGTTTTCTCCGCAGCCCAAACCGGGGGCGTTGTCACCACCACAGGCAGAGATTTGACCGCCCAGAAGAGAGATGTTGCCGCAGGTGATATCGTTGCCTCCGCCAATACCCGGGGCGTTGCTTCCGCCTTGGGCACTGAGCGAGCCTGCGCCCTGAATGGTAAGCGTATTGCCTGAGGGGCCTGCTTGAATACCAGGATAGCCAGCAGAAGAGCTGTTAATTATGGAGCCGCCTGTCAAATTAATGGTGGCACTGCCTACACAGGTGATTCCCGCGCAACTTACACTTCCACTTTTTGAGCCGTTGTTGATATTTGCGCCATCGAGCGTCACGGTGGCACCGTCGGCAATCGAAACTTTCACATTGGCTGCAAGCGTGCCTGAAATAGTCATGCCGTCGGTGGCTGTGGCATATCTCTCAGACACACCTTCCGTCAACTTCGAGAGGTCGCCGTCCCAAGCGGGAGTATTCACCGTCATGGAAACGCCACTGCTGAGATACTGATTCGAGCCTATGGCCGAAAGAGCAGGACGAGTCCCGAAATAGACGTTGTCTTCGGAAAATGCATCACCGGTTTCTTCCAAAGCTGCTTGCGGTAGCACGACGGCCCAAGTGACACCCTCAGCGTCCTTGCCGGGCATCTTAATCAAACCGCCATCGGTTTGGCTGTAGCTGAAGCCCTCATCTGTGTTGTCCGCAGTAGGGTCAAAGTTCAGTGTCACCATATTGTTCATGCCAGTGATGCAAATGGGAGCCGAAGAAGGTGTGATCACGTTGAACTTCATGATGGACACCTTGTTCTGCAGCTTTGCGCTGTAGGAATGAACATCCGAATTGAATTTCTTCGTTGAATGAGCATAGGAAATCACGGGGTATTTCGATGATTGGTCGGCGATATTCACCGTGGCAGTGTTATTGGGTTCATCAATGGTAGGATTGAATCCCACGCCGCCGAGGAAGTAGAAGTGCAGATAATCCTGATCGTTAAAATTCGTGCCAGAGATAGTGCCTTCGAATTTGGATTCGTGATATGTAAGGAATCCACGATATTGGCCGTTGTTGCCAACGTAGATAATGTCGCCCTCCTCAAAGGTCACGGTGGCGTAGTCGGGGTTGGTGTGACCCGTAGGATCAACTACAACCTTCGAATTGCCATTGTCACCGCCATTCACTTCGAGGGTGATGCTGATGCCTCCCGTCGGGTTGTTGGTGGGTATCTGTTCTTTCTTGCACTGCGCGAGGCCCAGCACCAAGGCCAAGGCCATCACAATATAGGTCATCTTTTTCATTGCTCATTCTCCTTTTTCTTATTAATGGCCCAATAGCCCAATCCGGCGGCCAGCATGATGAACATACCGCTGCCAAGGGGAACCTCTTGGCCGATACCATAGATATCGATTTCTCCCTCTTCTTCTTCCTCTTGCACATTAAACAAGCCCCGGAGCCATCCGTCCGAGTCTTCGGTAGCACCGCGGCCAAACAGCCCGCCGCCCCATTTACCATTTTCTTGGGCATAGCCCTCTGCCGGCAGCAGCATCCCCGCCGCCAGCACCATCGAAAGCACGATGGCTTTCAAAGATTTTGTGTTTCGTTTCATTGTTGATTTGAATAATTAAGTTATTTCAACTTTATCTAACCTAAAACAATTTTCAAACAAACTTATTGACGATGATTCCCCTGACGACCAGTTCGTCAAAGATGAGCCTGTCATGCTTGTCCTGCGCCCTTTTCCCGTGGGCGATTTCGTAGACGTGCTGCGGCGAAACCTTGAAGGTGTCAGCGATTTCTTCGTAGACCGAAGGCCTGCTGGAATCCTGATAGGAACCGTAACGTAACTTTGACAAAAATGAAGAGAGCGTCATATCCCGAATGTGTTTTTGTTTTTCGGGACGCAAAAATAATGATTTGAAACATACAAAAAAAAGCGTTGGACAAATTATCTGATGGAAAAAGACAAGGCATTGCTCCACCTCGTCGTAGATGGCCGTCACGCGGTCGTACTCACCCAACTGCCTCAGCGTCGAGACTATCATGAAGTGCCCCGTGAGGCTCTGGCCCGCAAACGTCTCGTCGTAGAGGGCATCTGGAAATAGCTTAGGCAACGAAGTCGCAAAAACAGGAAAATCCCTCAAACGGCGAGGAAGGCTGGGGGAAAAATTTTGGTGGATGTTGGAGACCTCACCCCCCCTGCCCCCCTCTCCACGGTGGAGAGGGGGGTGTCTGCCGGACGCAAGGGAAAAAAACGAAAGGCGACCCAATGAGGCCGCCTTTCGATGAAGATAAACGGTTGTTGCGGGCTCACCCCGCGTTGAGGGCCTTAGCCGGCAAACGGGTCGTCGCCGCCGTTGTTACCGCCACCGCCATTGTTGCCGCCATTACCGCCGGGGGTGTCACCACCACCAGTGTTGCCGCCAGGCTCTTCGCCTCCGGGTTCTGTGCCTCCGGGTTCTTCGCCACCAGGTTCTTCACCTCCAGGTTCTTCGCCTCCGGGTTCAGTGCCGCCGGGCTCCGTTCCCGTTCCCGTGCCGGAGTTGGTTCCTGTGCCAGTGCCGCCGTTGTTGTTGCTCGGGCTACCCGTGCTCACGCCCTTGCGGGCGAGGATTTGGCGGTAGTGCTCGATTTCGGCGTTCAGCAGGTCGATGGGACGGTTGTAGTCGAAGCCCTCGGGCACTTCGACGATGGCCAGGGCGTTGATGAGTCTCACCACATCCTTGTAGGCAGTCTCGGTCTTGAGGCGCGTCTCGCGCACGATGCCCTTCTGCTGTCCGGCCTGCGCCTCGGTGCGCTCGTTCATCTTGTCAAGGAAGGCTTCGTTCTTCGCCTTCAGGTCGGCAAACCAGTCGTCGAGGCCCGTCGCGGCGAGGTCGTCGAGGGGTTGCTGGGTGGCTTCCATCTCCTGAATCATCTGTGCGACGGCGGTGGTTTCCTTCATGTACTCGTCGCCCGTGTTGAGGTTGTACTTGTCGCGGATGAAGAGGAGGCGCTTGGCGGCCAGCTGCTTGGTCTGGTTGGGCGAGGTCAGCAGGGCTTTCAGCGCGGTAAGGAAGGCCGACAGGGCGTCGTCGCGCTCGGTATCGTAGCGGGCGATATCCTCGGTCTGCACCCAGCGGCGGGCCTGGGCGTAGGCATCGTCGAAGGCGGCGTAAGCCGCAGTGAAGCTAGTCCAGACGGTGCTGAGGTTGGCGGTCAGCCCCGTGTTAGCAGCGATGAGGTTCTTGATTTGGCCGAAGAAGCCGAGAACAGACGTGTTGTCCATTGAATGGCAGTCAATCGAGTTGACTAATTTTGCGTTAATGTTCATAGTCTGGTTGTTTTTTGATTGTTTATAATAGAGTTAATAACCGTGTCGCTTTTTCCGAAGCTCGGCAAGGCCGCCCAAGCCGGTTTTCGGGTTTTCCGAAGTTCGGCAAGGCTGCCCAAGCCGATTTTCGGGTTTTCCGAAGTTCGGCAAGGCTGCCCAAGCCGATTTTCGGGTTTTCCGAAGTTCGGCAAGGTTGCCGAAGCCGATTTTCAGGTTTGCCGAAGTTCGGCAAGGTTGCCGAAGCCGCTACCCGCTCCGCCTGCAAAAATAAACATAAGAAAAACACCTCGCAAGGGGGTGAGAGAAAAAAAATCCGGAAATCTCGCCTCGGCTTGGGGTGTTTCTGACCTCACCCCCTGCCCCTCTCCACTGTGGAGAGGGGTGCCTGGCGGACGCTGGCCTGACGGACACCTTTATTAATATGCCGCGTCTCCGCGTCGCTTTGCGCCCTCCCCTCGCCTCGGGGAGAGGGGTCGGGGGTGAGGGATAAAGAAAAAGGCGACCCGAAGGCCGCCTTTCGTATTAGGGGTTAGACGATTGTCGTTGGATTATTCCGCATCACACACAAGACGCACTGAAAAATCGCAGCCGTATTCGTCGTCATTTATAAAATCCTGGGTTGCGCTTAGAGTATAGAATCTCACGTAGTACGCGTATTCATCTTCATCGGGCGTAGAAGTCCAATACTTGCCATAGTTTCCAAATGCAGCTGGAAGGAACACGGCGCCAGCATTCTCCATGGCAGCCCAATGGTCAACATCATACACGTTATCAGTAGCGCTATAAGGATTGAAAGAGCAACCCTCTGGTATCGTCCAATTGTCAGGCAAAATGAGCAATCCTTTGACAGAATTAACGGTGGCTATACCCCATTTTCCCCGATCACGAGTCGAAAGCAAATATTTCCATTCGTCTTTGCTCAATATGTAATAGCCGTTCGGTCCACTATAGTTATTAAATGTAAAGGTTCCACCCAAGTCGTATTGGTTGGTGGCAAATGTGCCATTGTTCTGCAAATTACCCTTTGAGAACCACACCTGTTTGGTAGTGCTCACCGAGAAGAGACCGTTGATAGCGCCTTCGGGGATGGCGGGAGCCGGAGCGGGATAAACAAACGTCAATCCGTCAGTCTGGTTGGGCGTTGCGCCGTCGGGATACACTGTGCCGCCGATGGTGATGGTGCCGCAGGTGCCGTAGTCACCATTGCCCAAACCGATGCAACGGGGGGCGTTGGAACCCTTTGTGGCCGTCACGCTCTCCACGCCTTCGGTGATGGTGATGGTGCCACAGGTGTTATTGGTTGAAGCGCCAATGGCAACATAATTGTTTCCGCCAGTGGCCGTGACCGTGCCGCCGCTGATGAGGATGTCGCCGCAACCAGCTTGCTGACCGCCTCCAATACCCACACCGCCAGAACTGCTGGCCGTGACATTGCCGCCGCTGATGGTGATGTTGCCGCACAGACCCACATTGCCTTCCCTCCAAAGGCCTGCACCAATGCCTGAGCCACTATTACCCGAAGCGATAACGGTGCCTCCCGTGATGGTGATGTCGCCGCAATTGCTGTAGTAACCACCGCCGATACCTGCGCGACTGCCAGTGGCCGTGACATTGCCACCGTTGATGGTGATGTCTCCACAGCTAAAATAACCTTGGTTGCCGCAACCAATGGCTGTACCACTAGTACTGGTAGCCGTGATGTTGCCGCCGTTGATGGTAATGTTGCCGCAATTGCCGTTGAAACCGGCACCGATGGCTGCACACGAGCCGGCAGTGGCCGTGATGTTGCCGCTCTCAATCACAATGTTGCCGCAACTATTGCCGCTGCTATAACAGCCGCCAATGGCTGCGGTAATCATGCCCGTTGACGAGGCATTGAGCGAGCCATTACCAGTGATGGTGAGCGTCTTGCCTGAGGCAATGTAAATGCAGGGCATTTGTTCTGCCCACACATACATGTCGTTTTCGCCTTCAATGACGATGGTGGCGTCGTTGTCGCATCTGATGCAGGCGCCCTGGGGCGTTTTGTATAAATGGCCTGGGTTGATGCTTACGTTCCACAAAGTGACAGAGGCACCTTCGGCCACGGTGATGTTGTAGTGCTGGCTGAGCGTGCCCGTCAGCGTGTCGCCGTCCACTGCTTCATAGTCGCCCGTGAGGGTCGAGAGGTCAACGAGGTAATTATGGGTGAAGGTGGTGACTTCCACAGGAATGCCAGCGGGGAAATAACCGTTTACATACATGGCGGGCACAGCGCCGAAAGTGCCGGCATATTCGTCACCTGAAGCGTAGGCACTTCCTCCCGTCATAGACTCTTGGGGCAGCAGGATAGCCCACTTCTCGCCGCTGCCGGCGGGCAGGGTGATGGAGCCGTCGCCCTCCATGCTATTGGTGATGGTGTTTTCCGCGAAGTCAATCATCACCTTATTATTAAAGCCCACAACGCAGGTAGGAGCCGCAGAGGAAGTCGTCACGTTGAACTTCACCAAGGCGCACTTGTTCTTCAGTTCGGCGGTGTATTCGGTCACCTCGCCGTAGAAGTTCTCCACCGAAGGGGCGGCTGAAATCACGGGCAGATGCTGCGTTTGGTCGCTGATGACCACCGAGCACGACTCGCTGGTTCCTATCGACAGCGTCTCGGCGGGGGTCACGTTGCCGAGGAAGTAGAACTGCAGGGGCTGGCCTTCCGTCGCGTTGCCGATGGCTCCGGCGAACACCGTGCCGTCGTAGGTCAACGTGCCGACATACTTGCCTGCGCTGGCCACGTAAATTTGGTCGCCAGTCTCAAAGTCGACGCTGCCCGTGATGGGGTTCACCTCGACCTTTTCACCCTTGTTGGCGCTTGAGGCACCTCCTACGCTGAGGGTGATGTTGTAGGTTTCGCCTTGGTATTCGGTTGTAGGTTGTTCGTTTTTCTTGCATTGCGTCAGGCCGAGGGCCAGCACCAATGCCATTATGATTGTGCTAAGTCTTTTCATTTTACTTGTTGTTTTGATGGATTTGTTTGTTTTGTTTCTTGTTTCTTTTCTTGATGGTTGCATAGCCTGCGCCTGCCGCCGCGAGGACGAGCAGGCCGCCGCCAATGGGCACGTCGAAGCCCTCGTTAGTGATGCCTCCCTGGGTTCCTCCAAAGTTCTGGTTGCCCAGTCCTCCATGAGTCCCTCCGAAGCCTTGGTTGAAGAGGCCACCAGTAGTACCGCCGAAGCTCTGGTTCAGCACACCTGAGCCATTCACCTCGTGGGTGTTATCCCTGCCATTACGGCCTCTACCGAAAACCCCTCCGCCTTCGTGCTGGGCTGCTGCCGTCGGCGGCGAGGCCAGCCCGACAGCCAACGCCATCACCAGCGAGAGGGTTCTTGCTTTCTTTCGTTTTCTGTTCATGACTATAGTTTTTAAAGGGTTTGCTCTCAATATCAAGGCTGTAACTAACTGTTCATTGATGTTAGGAATTAATTGAGATTTAAGATTTAAAGTTTTATAATTTAACTTGACTTCGTCCAATGATTCGCGTTTCAGGACTATAATACAAACCTGTTTACAATTATGCCCATTGACAGCAATTCCTCAAAAATGGATTGGTCTTCTCGCGTCTGCGGCTTTTTCCCGTGGGCGATTTCGTAGACGTGCTGCGGCGAAACCTTGAAGGTGTCAGCGATTTCTTCGTAGACCGAAGGCCTGCTGGAATCCTGATAGGAACCGTAACGTAACTTTGACAAAAATGAAGAGAGCGTCATATCCCGAATGTGTTTTTGTTTTTCGGGACGCAAAAATAATGATTTGAAACATACAAAAAAAGCGTTGGACAAATTTTCAGTTGCAAAAGGACAAATTATCGGATAATGGGACAAATTATCGGATAATGGGACAAATTATCGGATAATGAGACAAATTGTCGGATGAGTTTGGACTGATTGTCGGATAAGTACCAGCTTCGCCAGGCTATTTTCACCGCCTGTTGGCGCGGTAGGCGGTAGGAGTCATGCCGTATTTGGCCTTGAAATTACGGCTGAAGGTGTCGGCGCTGGTGAACCCGCTGGCCACGCGGACCTGCTCGACGTTGAGCTTGGGCTGCTCATTCATGAGGCGCACGGCATAGTCGAGGCGCATCTCACGGACGATGGAGGTGAGCCTTTCCTGGCCGCTGCCTTGGGCGAAGGCGGCGCCGATGCGATTCTTCGAGATGCCGGTAATATCGATGAGCGTCTGGCGCTCAAAGTTGGGGTCGAGGAAGAGCTGTTCGCGCTCGATGAGGTCGCGGAGATAGTCGAAAAGCTCGGAGTCCGATTGGGGAGGCTGTGGGAAGTCGTCGCTGGTCGGTTGCGCGTTATCGGTGGCGGGTTCAGCCACGGCTGCCACTGGGCTGTCGGACACCGGCGATGCCACATCCCCATCCCCTTGCGGACGGATTTCAACCTCTCCCGACCCTGCTTTGGGAGCAGGGGCTTCCATTTTGTGCTTCAGTTCCTTGTATTTCTCCTTGTATTTCACCGCCTCAGTGATTTGCGCGGCCAGGATACGGTTATGCTTTTGCATCTTGTACCACTGGCGGACGGCAAAGAGGGCGAACAGCAACACCAACAGGCCGATGATGCCGAAGGCGGTGAGCGTCGTTTGGGCGCGGCGGGCGGCTGCGCGATGACGCTCAATCTCGCGCTGCTGCTCCGAGGCATGGAAGCGGGCGGCATACAGATGGGCCTTGCCCTGCAGCAAGTTTTCAATGAGATGCCCATTGAGCGCGACATACCGCTTCCAGTAGACTTTCGACGCATCAAGGCGGCCTTGCGCATCAAGGATTTCGGCACGGCCCCTGAGAATTTCAAGATAATTCTCATTCAGTGTGTCAGTTCCCAAATGCTGCTCCACCTCGTCGTAGATGGCCAACACGCGGTCGTACTCCCCTAAGTCCATCAGCGTTGGAGCTATCATGAAGCGCCCCGTGAGGCTCTGGCCAGCCGCCGTCTGGTCGTAGAGGGCCAGATATTCCCATGCCTTTGCGCTGTCGCCCAACGAGGCGTGGGCTGTCGCCAAGTAGCCGTAGGCTTTGCCTCGATAGAAATCGATGTAGTCGGGGCGGTCGTCGTCAGAAGGCTCGCGGACGGAGCCGTCGTGGAAGCTGGCGGCGTGCAGTTCATAGTCGTCAAGCTCGCTGAGTATGCGCTGGGCGACGGGAATCGCCTCGGCATAGAGGCTCTTCTCGATGCAAATCTCAGCCTTGCGCTTCAGGGCGATAATCAAGGCATCCAATTCGTTGAACTTCCGCTTGCCCTCAAGCTGAGCGATGACGGAGTCAATCTTGGCCAGCCCTTCATCCTGTTGCCCGATGCGGACGAGCAGCGTGCCTATCTCGGCATCGGTGCGCAGGGCTTCCGTCATCTCGCCTCGGCTATGATGGAGGTCGTCCAGCTGGACGGCCCAGTGCAGGGCCTGCTCATAGTCCTTCCGCATTCGGCAGGCATTCAACAAGATTCCGAGCACATCTTCTCGCGTGTTCAGGTCCTCCATCATGGATTCCAGAAGCATCAGCCTTTCGCAAATCAAGATAGCCGTGTCGTAGTTCATCTCCTCGCAAGTCCAGGCATACACCTTGGCCCGCAGCAAATCAGCCCAGTCAGCTGTCAGGTTGCCCACGATTTCCGCCGAGTCGATAATCAGCAAAGCACGCTCAGGGTCTGAGGCGTAGACATCCATCGCCGCCTTCTTGGTGTAAAGCGTGTCTGACGGTTGCGCAACGCGGTCTTCTTCCCCGCCCTTGTCGGAAGGGGTGCCACAGCCCGTGCAGCCTGCCAGAAAAACAGTCAATGCAAGGAATACTATGAGATCCCGGAATCTCAGCATCTGGAAATCGCTTTTGCAACAAAGTCGCAAAAATAGGAAAATCCCTCACACGGCGAGGAAGGCTGGGGGAAAAAATTTGGTGGATGTTGGAGACCTCACCCCCCTGCCCCCCTCTCCACCGTGGAGAGGGGGTGCCTGCCGGACGCAAGAAAAAACAACGAAAGGCGACCTGTGGGAGGTCGCCTTTGCGCTTATTTGTCGTCGTAGTGGCCGTAGGCCGAAAGGACATTGACATGCACTATGGTCTCAAATATGTCATAGACGAGGCGGTGTTTCTGAGTAATCCTGCGGCTCCATAATGTGCCGCCGCCGCCTTTGAGACGTTCTGGCTTGCCGGTGCCAGTTTGTGGATGGTCATAAAGCTCTGCTATTAAGGTAAGAGCCTTCTGATAGGCAGCAGGCTCGTTTTTGCGCAATGCCTTGAGGTCTTGTTGCGCCTGCTCTTTAATCTCTACAATGTATCGGCTCATAAAGCACTAATATATTTGTCAAGCTCTTCAACATTGTCAAATTGCTTGCCTGGTTGCTTTCTGGCTTCTTCAATACGGGCATAGAACTCGTCGCGGGTAAACTCTGTAGGGTCGGCCTCCTTTTCAGCGACCAATTTGCGAAGGTATTTGGCAGCTCGTTTCAACAGGTTTTCATCCTCAGCAATAATGCTTAGGTTTCGAAGCACTTCGGCATTCATCTGTATTGCAGTCATGGCGATATTCTTTTATTTCCACCTGCAAAAATACACACTTTTCCCTTCACAGCCACAGATTGTTGAAAAAACAAAGAAAGGCGACCCGCCAGGGGCCGCCATATTTAGCTTAGGCAACGAAGTCGCAAAAACAGGAATTTTTCTTATTTTTGCGCCCATATAGAAAAAAATATGATTACCAGCAAAACCAACCCCAAGATAAAGAACCTCGTCAAGTTGCAAAAAGCCTCAGAGCGGCGCGAGCAAGGCCTCATCCTCATCGAGGGCCGGCGCGAGATTGAGCGGGCACAGGCCTGCGGCTTCGAGCTGGAGCAGCTCTACGTCTGTGAGCCGCTGCTGCGTACACCTTATATTAATATAGGGGCCGCCACGGTGGAGACCGTCAGCGAGGAGGTGTTCGACAAAATCGCCTACCGCGAGGGCAGCGACGGACTGTTGGCCGTGGCCAAGCCCAAATACAAGAGCCTCGACGAGTTCAAGCCGAAGAAAGACGCGCTGATTATCGTCCTTGAGACCGTCGAGAAGCCCGGCAACCTGGGCGCCGTGATGCGCACCGCCGACGCCGCCGGCGTGGACGCCGTCATCATCGCCGACCCCGCCACGGATTTGTTCAACCCCAACGCCATCCGCGCCAGCATCGGCTGCATCTTCAGCGTGCCGGTCTACGCCTGCTCCACCGACGAGTGCATACACTGGCTGAAAAAGAACGGGATAACCATCTACTGCACCTACCTCAAAGCCTCCATTGACTACCTTGACGCCGACTTCCGCAAAGCCTCGGCCCTCGTGATGGGCACCGAGGCCACCGGCATCTCAGAGGCTTGGGTCGAGGCCGCCGACCAAAACATCATCATCCCCATGCAGGGCATCGCCGACTCGCTCAATGTGTCGGTCACCACGGCCATCGTCACCTTTGAAGCCGTCCGTCAACGCAGAAAGCCATGAAGAAAGACTACTTCCTGCTGCATCTATCGGTGTTCATCGCCGGATTCACCGGCGTGCTGGGGCGGCTCATCACCCTGGACTCTGCCATCCTCGTGTGGTGGCGCATGGCGGCTGCGGCGGTGATAATGTATATCTATTTGCGAATATCGGCGCGACGGAGAACCATGCGGCAAGGGACGGACGCATTCGATGCGTCCCTACGGAAATACAACATCATGGATGTTTTGCAGATGGGCGGCGTGGGTATGCTGCTCTGCCTGCACTGGGTGTTCTTCTACGCCAGCATCAAGGCATCCAACGTCTCCATCGGCGTGGTGTGCTTCTCCTTGGTGGGTTTCTTCACCGCCCTGTTCGAGCCCATCATCAACAAGCACCGCTTCTCGGGGCGCGAGTTCCTCTTCAGCCTGCTCACCATCCTCGGCATCTGGCTCATCTTCCAGTTCGATGCGCGTTACCGCTTGGGCATCGCCTTGGGCGTGGTGTCGTCAGCCCTTTATGCGCTCTTCGCCATCGTCAACCAGCGCGTCGGCAAGCACTATGAGCCGAAGAACATGCTGCTTTGGGAGATGATAGGCGGCCTCGTCGGGCTCAGCTGCCTCCTACCTTTATATAATATGTTCATCCCCGTCGGGCGGCTCTACCCCGTCGGCATGGACTACGCCTACCTCGCCTTCATGGTTGTGGTCTGCACCATCGGGCTGTGCCTGCTCCAAATCATTGTCCTGCAAAAGATTCCCGCCTTCACCGTCAACCTGACCTACAACCTCGAACCCGTCTACAGCATCATCCTCTCGATGTTCATCTTCAGCGAGTACAAGGAACTGAACTACTCGTTCTGCATCGGCATCGCCCTGATTATCACCTCCGTCGTCCTGCAAACCCTGAGCGAGGTAAAACGGCGAAGCAAGGCATAAAGCGTGTGATATACCTTTTTTTATTACTTTTGCAGCGCATTAAGTGGAGAACCAACATGTTTGAAGACGACGACATAGAAGATTACTACGACGACGAAAAAGACCGCGAGGCCGCCATTGAGCGCTACGAGGAGATGAAGAAGACACAAGGGACGGCCTACTTCGACAGCAGCGAGTTCGGGTACATCATTGACCACTATGTGGAAAAGAACCAGCTGCGCCAGTCGCGCAAAGCCCTTGAGCTGGCCCTGCAGCAGCACCCCGAAAGCAGTTTACTGAAGATTAAGGAGGCGCGGCAGTACCTGTTGGAGGGTCAGGCAGACAACGCTTTCCAAATCATGCAGCATATCGAACGCGACGAAGACGACGAGCCTGACTATTTCCTCGTCCTGGGCAGCTGCCTCGCCGTCCTCGGTGAGTCGAAGAGCGCCATCGAGAGCTACTTCAACGCCCTGCCCTACTTCGACGAAGACGAGAAGTTCGACCTCTACAACGCCATCGCCTTCGAATACCAAAGGATGCAAAAGTACGACCTTGCCCTCGACTTCTACCAACGCGCCCTGTCCCTGGCCTCCGACGAGAACGAAGAACGCGGCAACATCTATCAGGAGATACGCAGCTGCTACCTCAGCCAAAACCGCCGGGACGACGCCGTCGCCTTCTTCAAGCGCCTCGTCGACCAAAACCCGCACGACAGCCAGGCCTGGGCCAACATCGGCGAATGCTACCAACAGTCTGACGACTTCGGGCAAAGCATCGACCCCTTCGAGTTCGCCCTCGCCATCGACCCCACCGACATCGTGACCAACGTCCATCTGGCCGACACCTACTACGACCTGGGACGCTACCAGGAGGCCATCGACACCCTCCACGAAGCCCTGCGCCAAGGCGTGGAGCACACAGCCATCCGCTCAGCCCTGGGCGAATCCTACTATGCACTGCAAGACATCCAAAACGCCGAGACCAACTTCAAGAAAGCCATTGAGCTGAGCGAAGACAACGGCATCGCCTGGGACGGACTCGGCCACGTCAACTTCAGCAGGGAAGACTACAAGACCGCCCTCAAGTACTTCGAAAAAGCCTCGGAGCTACAACCTTGGGTGACCCAGTATCTCTATTCTATTTCCACCACCCATCTCAAGCTCGGACATATCGACCTTGCACTGAAAGCCCTGCACAAGGCACAGGAAATGGACCCATTAGACCCCAATTCATATTACTATATCGCCGACATCTACGGCCAGATGAATCAGATAGACGAGGCCATCAACACCCTGAACTACGGCCTGATGCAGACCGAAAACGACCCGATGCTACTCTACCTGCTGGCCTACGCCTATTTCGTGAAAGGCGACCGCCTGCACGGGCTCGACACTTTCGACCGCGCCTTGGAAGCCGACTTTGATGCCTGGCCCGACTTCATCGACTACGACAGAGACCTGCTCTTGGGCGATAACGACATCATCAACCTGATTGAGCAGCACAGGATACAAAACAAACAAAACCCCGAAGACAACGCATGAAAAACTACATCTACATCTTCCTCATCGCCATGGTGCCGCTCATCGAGCTGCGCGGCGCCCTGCCCGTAGCCTACGGCATCCATACCGCCAACCCCGACTTCAGCCTGCTGTGGAGCTACATCATCATCGCCATCGGCAACATGCTGCCCGTGCCTTTCATCTTCTTCTTTGCCCGCAAGGTGCTTGACTGGGGCAAGGACTGCAAATTCAGACTTTTCAGCAGATTCTGCCACTGGTGTTTGGAAAAAGGCGAAAAAGGCGGACAGAAACTGCAAGCCAAGGCGGGTCGCGGACTCTATTGGGCCTTGGTGCTCTTCGTCGGCATCCCGCTGCCCGGCACCGGTGCCTGGACGGGCACCCTCGCCGCCAGCTTCTTAGACATGGACTTCAAGAAGAGCGTGACTGCCGTGATGGGCGGTGTGGTGCTGGCCAGCGTCATCGTGGGCGTGGTCTGCACACTCGGCTTTGGAGCAATCTTTGGAATCGGTTAAGACATGAAACGCTACGGACTCATCGGACACCCCCTGAAGCACTCGCAGTCGAGGAACTATTTCAACCAGAAGTTTGAATACCTTGGTCTGGACTGCCTCTATCAGCACTTCGACATCAAGACCGTCGAGGAGGTCTTCGACATCATCGCCCACTACCCCGACCTCTGCGGGTTCAACGTGACCCTACCTTATAAGGAAAGTATCATCCCGCTGTTGGACGAAATCGACCCCGAAGCGAAAGAAGTGGGAGCCGTCAACGTGGTGACCATCGTGAACGGTGTGCTGAAAGGCTACAACACCGATGTCTACGGCTTCACCCAACTCTTGGAACGGGCCGTCAAGGGCCGCGACACAGACAAAGCCCTCATCCTCGGCACCGGCGGAGCCTCGAAAGCCGTGCAATACGTGCTGAGGCAGAAAGGCATACCTTATTCTATAGTGAGCCGCGACGCTGCCAAGGGCGACTACACCTACGACACCCTCACCGACGAGATTCTGGGGCAGCATCCCCTCATCATCAACACAACCCCCTTGGGAATGTTCCCGCAGATGGACAACTACCCCGACCTGCACTACCAAGGCCTGACGCGGAAACACACCCTCATCGACCTCATCTACAACCCCAAGGAGACCGCCTTCATGGAGCTGGGCCACACCTGGGGAGCCAAAGTCTACAACGGTATGCAGATGTTTGAGGAGCAGGCGAAGAAAACCTGGGAGTTGTTTAATATTTAAAACGAATGGCAAGAAACAAAACAAGACGAGAGCCCGAATACCTCGAAGACGTTGAAATCATCGACGCCGGTGCTGAAGGTATGTCGGTGGCCAAACCCGAAGGCCGCGTGGTCTTCATCCCCTTCGGCGTGCCTGGCGATGTGGTCGACATCGAGGTCTACAAGCGCAAGAAGAACTTCTTCGAGGGCAAGATACTGAATTTCAAAAAGAAGTCAGACAAGCGCGTGGAGCCTGTCTGCCAGCACTTCGGACTCTGCGGCGGCTGCAAGTGGCAGCAGATGGCCTACGAGTGGCAGACCTACTACAAGCAGAAACAGGTGAAGGACAACTTCGACCGCATCGGGAAGATTGAATATCCCGAGATACGTCCCATATTGGGCTGCGAGAAACAGTTTGCCTACCGCAACAAGTTGGAATACACCTTCTCCAACCGCAAATGGCTCACCGACGGTGCTCCCATCGGCACCCACGACGAGGATGCCTGCAAGGGCCTGGGCTTCCACCTGCCCCAGCTCTTCGACCGCATTGTAGACATCGAGCAATGTCACCTCCAAGCCGACCCGTCCAACGACATCCGGCTCTTCGTCAGAAGGTTCACGTTGGAGCGTCACTTGCCCTACTTCAACTTCCGCAGCCACGAGGGACTGATGCGCAACCTCGTCATCCGCTGCAACTCAAAGGGCGAATTCATGGTCATCCTCGTTATCAGCGAGGAGAACGAAGTGGTTCGGCACGAACTGATACCCGCCTTGGAAATGGCCTTCCCGCAAATCGTCTCTCTGCTCCTCGTCATCAATTCCAAACTCAACGACATCATCAACGACCTGCCGTTTGAATGCCTCAAAGGTGAGCCTTACCTTACCGAGACGATGGCTTCACCCCGCGAGGGTTTCGACGACCTGAAATTCCGCATTGGGCCGGTATCGTTCTTCCAAACCAACGTCTACCAAGCCGAGCGGCTCTACCGCACCGCCTTCGACCTCGCCAACGTGCAAGGCGACGAACTGATGTACGACCTCTATACAGGTACAGGCACCATCGCCCAGTATTTCTCACGTTTCGTGAAAAAGGTAGTCGGTATCGAGTATGTGGAAGCCGCCATTGAGGATGCCAAAATCAACGCGGAAATCAACGGCATCACCAACTGCAAGTTCTACGCCGGCGACATGGCCAAGGTCTTCACCGACGACTTCATCGCCACCAACGGCACCCCCGACCTCATCGTCACCGACCCGCCCCGCGCCGGTATGGCAGAGAAGGTAGTGGAACAACTGCTGAAGATACGCGCCAAGAAAATCGTCTACGTCAGCTGCAACCCCGCGACACAGGCCCGCGACTTGCAATTATTGGATGCTGCCTACAAAGTAATGGCCGTGCAACCCGTTGACATGTTCCCGCATACACAGCACGTTGAAAATGTTACCTTACTGGAATTGAGGTAATCAGGGGCTCGCCCCTACCCGACATAAAAAAGCCCGAAAGACAGGAAGAATGTCTTTCGGGCTTTTAGATATTCAATGAAAAACTTACTTCACGACAATGTTCTTCGTCGCCACGCCGTTAGCAGTAACCACTTGTACCGTGTAAAGCCCAGGAGCATAGTCACCAACTTGCAGCACGTACTGGTTCCCTTCCGCAACTTTTGTCTCGATCAGTTGACCCATCATATTATAGACGGCGATTCTTTGCAAATCATTCGCCACAATATAGAGCAGGCTTTCAGCGGGATTGGGAAAAACCGAAACATGGGAGGCCAAATCACTTAATTGATAAGGAATGCCCTCACCAACCAAGGTCTCTGACGGAGCCTCGCAACCGTCGCTATACACGGACATGATGAAATACTCTGCCTGGGCACCGATTGAAATTGTGTCAGTATAAAGATGATGGATGATAGTGGGGTCATACTGCACTGTGGCAATTACCGCATTGTCACGATACACATCAAAATGCTCAAGTTCGCCTGTAGAACCATCTTCGGGCGCATCCCAAATCAGATAAAGCTCCATCACATCCTTGTCAACAGGAAAAGCAAACTCAAAATTACTCACAGGATTGCAATACACTTGCGGCGTACTGCCCACAGGGTTGGCGATCTCTGCAAGGCAGGCAATGTTCATCTGACAGTACTGTTGCGACATCTCGAAGCTATTGACGCTATTGCCAATCAAGTCGTTGGGTGTGTGGATGTAAGGGCTGTAGTTCTGGTAATCCTCGAAGGGATAGATGCCCATGTAGCCATGGTTGTTGAACGAGGTGTGGTCGCTGTCGCCCTGGTTGAAGTTGACGTGACGGATAGGCAGCTCGGGATAATACACCTCGCCGACATTCATATAATAGGTGCCGATGGGCTCCACCGAATTGGGATAGATGCAGTCGATATGGATTTGGTCGCCGTAGAGGTAGCCGTTCATGTCGTTGTTGAAGTAGCCGATGATGTCCATGCCTTCCTGCTGGCAACGTGAGGCGTAGGCTTCGCTACCGTAAAGGCCCATCTCCTCGCAACCGTAGGCGCAATAGATGATGCTGTATTCAAACTCGTACTGCGTCATGATTCTCGCACTTTCCAACACACTGGCCACACCTGTGGCGTTATCGTCAGCACCGGGAGCTGTGCCGCCACCATACATCGCATCGTAGGAGAACGAATCAAAGTGGCTGCCACAGATCACGTAGGTATCAGGATAGAGCGTGCCACGCTGAATACCGATAACATTGGGGGCCGCCTGTCCGCTTCCCATCCATGTATTAGCATTAAACGGTTGCTGTTCAACTTCAAGACCCAGAGCAGCCATCCTGCCGGCAATCCAGTCGGAAGCAGCAAAGGCATTGTCGGAGTTCCAGATACGGTTTTGGTAGTCCTGCAAGTGTTGGACGGTGGCCCTCAAGGAATCCAGGTTCACTTGGTCAAGCATTTCGCGGATGATGGGATTCACCTCAGTCACCACAGGGAAGTCGCGGCTCATGCGTGGCAGTTGTGCCTCCTTGTTGAAAATGGCTACGGCACCGTCGTTCTTGTAAGGCATTGCGCTGCCTTTGACAAGCACATAGTCATTCGTTTGCAGCAGGGTCTCACCATCACCGATATAAGTCTCTTGTTCCGATGCTGGACAATATACTAAGGTGTAGACCTCAGCATCGGCAAAAGCATCGGTGTCGACAAGAGTCATCGTGTTGGCATCATAACGTTCCGCAGAGGCAAACACCTCGGAATTGTTGTAGTAATGCACCGTCAGATTGGAATCGTTGAAGATTTTTTCCAATTCGGAACGGTTTGAGTAAGAGATTCTCACAAAGTCTTTGGCCATCATCGTTGCTGACAGCAGCAAAGCGAGTAATAACGTACAAAATCTTTTCATGGTATTGTGTTTAAAATGTTCATTTCATCAATATGGTGACAAAAACAGGCATAAAATAACTATTGGCAACAATTTTCCCCTTTATTTATCACATCGACTTATCCGCTTCATAGATCAGTTGCAACAGGTGCTCTATATCAAGGTTTTCCGACTTCACCGTGATTCTCGCCTGCTCATAGAAAGGCATACGCGAGGCATAGTGCCAAGTGACATACTCCATCAACTCGGCTTCCGACTTGCCCCGCGTCAAGGGACGCTTGTGATGCGAATGCAACACTCGGTCGACGGCGGCAGCGGGGCTGATGCGCATGAAGACCGTCAGCCCGTGCAAGTTCATCCAGTCCATATTGTCGAAATAGCAGGCAGTACCGCCCCCAGTGGATATCACCGTGTCTTCCAGATTCTCAGTGCTTTTCAGGATTTCCGACTCCAGTTTCCTGTACAGCGGCTCGTCGTATTTCTGGAAGAAATCGTCTACAGAAATGCGGTATTTCTCCTCAAAGAGGTCATCAGTGTCCACCACTTTCCAATTCAAACGACTCGCGAGACGCTTGGCGGCACTGGTTTTGCCCGCTCCCATATAACCGACGAGGTAAATCCTATTCATTAATCATGTGATATTGGCATAATTGCAGTTTCCCGTCGCCATCACGAAGGTGCATCCCGTTGCCCTGACAGTAGCGCCACATCTTGCAGTCGGCGCATGGGCCGGTCTTCATCCATTTCCTGTCACGATAGACTTGGAACTTGTTCTGCCAAACCTCCCAGAAGCTGTCCTTATAGATATTGCCCTGATGGTAGTCGCTGCGGATACTCAGGCAACCCGAGATGGAGCCATCGGCCAACACCGAGGCAATATTGATGCCCGCGCTGCAAGAATAATAATGGTTGCGCACCTCGCCCTCGTATTTACCCAAGAACCCGTCGCAGCCATAGTCGGCACGAATCTTGCCTTCCAAGCGGGTTTGCTTGATGAACTCCATCATCTCGACAAACTGGCTGTTGGAAAGTTTGAAGTCCGGCTCATTGGCAGCGCGTCCAAAGGGGAACACAGTGAACAGGCGCCAACGCTTGATGCCCAAGGAAATCAGGAAGTCGCGGAACTTGGGCAGATATTGGATAGTACGCTGGTTGACGCAGGTAATCACATCCCAGGTGAGTCCCGGATGCTGCTTCATGCCTTCCACAGCACGCAGCACGTTCTTGTAGCTCATGGGGTTGCCGCGCATCCAGTTGTGGTCTTCCTCAAAGCCGTCAAAACTGACGGCAATAGACCTCAATCCAGCAGCAACAAACTCATTCAGCTTTTCAGGCGAGAGCAGCATTCCATTACACACCATACCCCAAACGAAGCCTCGCTTGGTAATCTCAGCACCGCAATGGGCCAAGTCGTTGCGCATCGTGGGTTCACCTCCTGTGGTAATCACCATCACCTTGGCGGGGTCTTGATGGGCGCGTACCTCATCGAGGACTTTCAAAAAGTCTTCAAGAGGCATGTCGTCTTTCTCGGAAAGCATACGGCAATCGGAGCCGCAATGCCTACAATTCAGGTTGCAGCGCAGGGTGCATTCCCAAAACAGTTGGTGCAACTCATGCTCATCGATGCGCTGTTGCAGCACCTGATGGTTAAGTTCGAGCATCACCCTTTTATGCAATCCGAGACGTTCCCTCATGGCTAATTCATCTCATAACCATTATTTACGCATAGGATCTGGTGAGCCATACAACACATCGGCAGCGCGTCCCTCCGACTTCCTATTAGGCAAAGCTTTAATTTCCTCCTCCGTTATGGTATCAATGTTTGGTTTGTCCAAAGCCTTGATTTGCTGCTGCAAGTCTTCGGCTTCCTTCCTCAGTCGACCCGTCTCCCTGCCCCACTCTTCTATCACTTCGGGCGAGCCGTAGACACAAGCACCCTCGCGGCGGCGCAACTCGGATCGCACCTGATTCAGACGTCCCTGCAACTCTATACGGCGAGCGCTTTTCTCCAAATCGACATTCTCGCCCAACTTGTAGTTGATGGAGTCAAGCCGGCTCCTGAGGCGTAAGGTTTCCATTCCGTACTCCGCAATGATTTCTGGCGAGCCGTACACGGCAGCACCTTCGCGACGGGTAAGCATTTCCTGAATGGAATCGCGTTCCTTGATGAGTTGTTTGCGTTCCTGCCTCGACAAGCCTTTTGTCGTACAGCAAGCAGTCATGAAAGCCAGTCCTGACAGGGCACCAATCCATACTGTTCTAACAATTTTTTTCATGGCAATAGGATGTTATGAGGGTGCAAAGATAGCAATTTTTCTTTATAGCGAATCGCCCGCCTCGTCGGCACCCTCCTTGGCCTGTTGTTCAAGCTCGAGTTTACCAAAGCGGAAGGTGATGCCTGCCGAGATATAGCGGCTGTTCAGCATCTTGTTGGTGCTGTTGGTCAGGTAGTACGGGTTGTAGTTCTCGCTGGTGGAGCCGTATTTAGCACCCCAATTGAAGATGTCCTGCACGTTGACAAACACCGACACCTTGCGTTTGAAGAAGTCGCTGCGCAATCCCATATTGAGGAAATAGCGTGCGCCACGGGTGCTCATCAGTCCCAAGGTGGGCGAGCTGTAGTTGGCAGCCGCAGTCAACTGAAGCTGGTCGAACAGCTTGGCCCAGGCATTGACACGCACGCTCCACGACCACTTGTCGCGTTCATCGACTTGATGCACACCGTTGCGGTCATACTCCATGTGGTAGCCGTAGTCGTAGACGTTGGCATAAAGGCGCACGTTGAAGAAGCCCGTAGGACGATAGGTCATGTTGAGCGAGGCACCGTAACGCCACGAACTGCCCATGTTGTAAGGCATGGAATAGCTCACCACGCGATCGAGGTAGTCGTCGTATTCCGAGTCGGTCAGCGAGCTAATCTCGTTGGTGCTCCAGCGTCCGTAGGCCTCAAGACCGATATTGCCGAAACGGTCGAAGTATTTCTGCCATCCGGCTTCCATGTTGTGGGTATACGAGTCTTTCAATCCATTGGGATTGCCCACGCTGTAGCTGTCGTCACCATAGCTGCGGAAACGTGTGACTTGACTATAGCCCGGACCTGTTGCACGCAGTGAGTAGTTGAGTTTCCAGTTATGCATACTCTCGGTGCGGTAAGTCAAGTGGATGGAGGGGCGCAGATGCACGCGCCAATAAATACTGTCGTCGGCAAAGGGCATATTGCTTTGGAAGTCAAAGGCGGTGCGTTCCGACTCCAAGCCCAATCCCGTACTCAGAGTGAAGCCACCCCAACGGTGTGTCCAATTGACATCAGCCCCGACGCTCGTCTCTAAATCTTTCAACTGATAGGTACGCAAATAGTCAATCGACCTTACGGTGTCGCCTGTGGGACTGATGGAGTCGATATAGCGGCTATAGTTGTTGCTGGTCTTGCGATGGTCAGCACGCAGGCCGTAGCTCAGCTCGCCGTCTTCGCTGTAGGGACGGTTGTAGCGCACATCAAGGTCGCCACCAAAGCTATTGGCTTTCGACAGCAGGTAGCGATGCTCGTCGAGGTCGGTATAGACATCGTACATCCTATTGTACCATTGCTCGTTGGCGTTGTTCGAGAGGGTGGTGTTCAGCCCGATGCGGAGGTTGTGTCCGTTTTTGTCAAACTTCTTGGTGTAATCGGCACCAATATGACCAAATATTGACCGGTCATCGGTATTGCTGTTGGTGGTGTCGATGTACAGGGTCGAATACGGGATAGCATCCTCTGGATAATAGTAATAGGTCTGTCGTTGTGAACGAAGTGCATCGTTGAAACCTCGGTTATAGAAACCGCCACCATCAAACGAAATCTCGCTGGTGGAGTCGATTTCATAATTGATACCCATGAAGACGTTGGCGGAATATCGGCGATTCGAGCTGGTCTGAGAGGTGGTGTCAGCCCAGGTGTTGACATACTCGCCTTCGTGCTCCTCGTCGTCGCGACGTTGCAAAGCCCACGAGTCGGAGCTGCTGCGCCTGTCGCTGTAACGGCCCGAGGCAAACAGGTTGATACTGACTTTCTCCTTCTTCCACATATAGCTCACCCAAGGCGAGACGAAAGGCTGGTTGGAACCATTAACGCCAAAACTGACAAATTGGTTGCTCTTGATATGGGCTGAGGTGACGATGTTGATGACGGCCTCTGCATCGGTGGCGTATTTAGCCGAGGGATTGGTAATGGTCTCAATGCGGGCAATCGCGTTGGCGGGAAGGGTCTGAAGGTAGGTCTTCAGGTTCTCCTCTGTGAGCTTCGAGGGCTTGTCGTTAATCCAAATCTCCACGCTGGAGACACCTCTTAAAGTAATGTTGCCTTCCACATCGACCTCCACGCCCGGGGCGTTCTGCAAGGCATCTTCGGTGGTGCCGGTCTGTATGGACGGGTCTTCGCTGACGTTATAGACCAGTTTCTCTCCTTCCATCGCATAAAGCGGACGTTCAGCCGTGATGGTCACCTCGTTGAGGGCTGTCGAGCTTTCCACCATTTTGATGACACCAAGGTCGGTATTGTTAGTCACGCGGAAAGGAATGGCTCGGTTGCCGTAGCCGATGGCCGATATGCGAAGCACCATAGGACCCTGTGGTATTCCATTGAGTTCGAAACGTCCGTCGATATTGGTGGCGGTGCCTTTCACAAACTCCTGGTCCACCGAGTCAAGCACAGCCACGTTGACGTAAGGAAGCGGCTCTTGGGTAATGGAGTCGCGCAGATAACCTACGACAACGAAAGTGTCGCCTTCGCGGACGCGCTTTTTCTGGCGCACAGTGGACATATTTTGGTCACGGTTCCATTCAGGATTGCCCCCTGGTGGACGTCCAGGAGGTCTTCCCCCTGGGAATCTGCCTCCTGGAGGCGGACCGCCCCCCGGAGGTTGCGCTTGGACGTTCAACACAGCAAAAGCAACAAGAGCCAAAAGGCTTAAGACTTTCAAAAACTTGGATTTTTTCATTGTTTTCGAGGATTTTAGGCGGCAAAGATACACAAAATTCCGTCAACGGCACAGCCTTTTGAACCCATTTTTTTTCCACAACAGGCTCAATATTTATAGTTTACCATCACTTCGAAACTCCTTCCCGGCATAGCACGCCAGATGACGTTTTGATAGTCGGTGTTGAACAGGTTGTTGCAGCGTAGCTCAATATGGAACTTCCAGATTTGCCTGCCCAAGGCAACATGATGAAGGGTGTAGGGATTCAAGGGGAACGACTCCTCGTCAGCATACGAGGTGCTGCGCCGCCCGGTCATTTCCAAGGTGTAGCTCCCGTTCCATTGCTTCCATTGGGCATTGAGGAAGAGGTTGCCATGATGGCGCGGAATGTAGATAAGCTGTTTGCCATTGATGCCCTGTTGTTGGGCTTCTTCACTCTCGTCGGTGGTGACGGTGAAGACGTAGTTGCCTGACAGTCCCACCTTCCAGTCTCCGACGACGACCGAAGTGCTGATATGGTTCTCAATTCCCCGGGCAAAGACCATCGCCACGTTCTCTGGTACCCAGTAGCGGTAGAAACTGGGTTTCCATTGTATCCAGTTCTTTACCCGTGAGAAGTAACCGCCAATGCGGATGTCCAACTTGGCGCCATCTTCATCGGCGTGAAAGCCCAAAGCCAAGTCGAGGGTGCGACCGTTCTCAGGCAACAGGTCGGGATTGCCGCCCGGATACCAATACAGGTCGTTCAGCGAGGGGTTACGGTAGTTGTGGCTGTAGCCCAAGGTCAGCACATAGTAGTCCAGGAAATGGTATGAGAAGGTGGCGGTGGGAAACAGTCCCATAGGCTTGCCGTCGGTGAAGTCGTATCGTGCCGTGAGGCTGAGATTGGCCTGCTTGAAAGGCTCGCCGTTGATGGCTGCGTAGGCCGACACCATGTTGCGTTTCTTCATCCCCTCGTAATTGTTCGACCACACCCGCTCGTTGTCCCATTGCAGCTTGGCTTTCAGATTCCAGCTTTTGTAGAGCTGCTGTTCCAAGTTGGCAATCTGATGCAACACAAGTGCTTTGTTGGTGGAATTGATGCCCGTCACCACTTGATAAGTGTCAGGATTGCGAACTTCAAGGAAATACCGTTGGTTCTCAATGAAAGCCGCTGACTTCAGCTGTAGGCTTCCCGTAGACCAGAAGAATTTGAAGGCGATGAAGTTGCGTGAGAAGTTGTCCCTGGTCCATTCCTCGAAGTTCTTGTTGCTAACGTTGGTCATGATGGGCGGAAGGTTACGGTGGTTCCATTGGTTCCACGACGAGGCGCTAATGATGCAGTTTTTCAACAGCAGGCTGACCTCTGGCATCACGCCATAGTCAACGAAGTCGGCGTTGCGCTGCTTCATGTGTTCTGGAGGAAATACGCCTGTGTTATAGTATTCGAAATCATTGTCCGACGAGTTGCGGTAGGCCTTCACGCGGAACGAGAACTTCTTGCCATAGTGGCCTACAGTGGCAAAGCTGCCCAAAGTGTTGAAGCTACCGTAGGTCTGCTTCAGGTCAATGAGCCAGCCATCGCCAAAGTGGTTACTGTTGTCAATGTTGACCGACCCTCCCAGTCCTCCGCTGTTACTTGAGGTGCCGCTGCCCCAGTTGAGGCTGACATCGTCGATGAGAAAGACGGGAATAGTACTGAAGTCGACCTGCCCAAGACTTGGTGCATTGAGCTGAAAGCCGTTCCACAGCACCAACGTATGACTCGCTGTAGTTCCCCTGAACGAAGCCGTCGACACGCCACCCGGTCCATAGGTCTTGATGAAGACAGGGCTGTGCTGAATAAGCAGGTCAGACAATGTAGCTGTACTTTTAGACTTCAGAATGATGGTATCCAACTTTCTCGAAACCAATGGCTTCACTGCCTCAACTCTGTCACGCTCCGCCGTCACCTCGACGGTTTTTAGCGTAATAGTATCCTGAGCCCAGAGTGATGAGGTCAAAATACAAAACCATATCAAGATGCAATATCGACGAAACTTAGTCATAGAATCAAATTGGCTGCAAAATTACGTTTTACGTCTGACATTTCCTTTGTGAAATTGTATTTTCAATGAAAATAATTCACATCTTTGGTTCGAACTATTGGATGAAGGCCACCGAATACAACCTCCTAACCCTCGTTGTGAACGTTTGCACGGTTCCTATAACTGCGGTTGCATGCCTATACCTTTCCTCAGCAAAATGCCGGGAAGCGATATGGACTTTCACACCCATAAAAGGTGGCATGAAAGCATCCTTTTTTTCGATGTATGAAGATTTTGGTTAGTTTTGCAGCATCAAAATGGAAAAGCATCCCATGACACACACACCAATGAACTGGAACGACTTACTCTCCAACAAACGCTATGCGCAGCCGCACAAGAGCAGCGACATCCGCAGTTCTTTCCAACGCGATTACGACCGTATCATCTTTAGCAGCCCTTTCCGCCGTTTGGAGAACAAGACTCAGGTGTTTCCCCTGCCAGGCGCACAGATGGTACACAACCGCCTGACCCACAGCCTTGAAGTGGCCAGCGTAGGTCGCAGCATTGCCTGCCGCACAGTGGAGCAACTGGCTCTACAGCACCCTGAACTGAAGGAACGGCAATCGGACATCGAGACCATTGTGGCGGCAGCCTGCCTCGCCCATGACCTCGGCAACCCACCCTTCGGACACTCGGGCGAGGACACTATCAGCAGCTTCTTCAAGGATGGCAAAGGCAAAAGTCTGGAAAACCTCGTTAAACCCGAGCAATGGAGCGACCTCATCGCCTTTGAGGGCAACGCCAACGCTTTCCGTCTGCTAACCCACCAGTTCAAGGGTCGGCGTGCCGGCGGCTTTTCGCTCACCTCGGCCACCCTTGCCACCCTACTGAAATACCCCTACCCTTCCTTTAATAAAGGCAACCGCAAGAAATACAACGTCTTCCACTCCGAAACCGATGCTTTTCTGGAAGTGGTTAACGAATGCGGCATCCCTCGCGTGGATGCAGAGCATCTGGTATATGCCCGCCATCCGTTGTCTTACATGATGGAAGCCGCAGACGACATCTGCTACCTCGTCTTGGATATGGAAGATGCCCACAAACGCGGCATCATCAGCACCGAAGTCATCGAAAGTTGCTTCGTCTCCTTCTTCAACGAGAAGCGCGACAAAGCTTTCTTCAACCACAAGGAGAAGGTGTACTGCGAGGTGAGCGATGTGAATGAACGCATGGCATTCCTACGCGCCACCCTTATCAACAAGCTGGTCAACTGTGTGAGTAACATCTTTGTGAAGTATTATGACAGCATCATGGAAGGCCTCTTTGAGAAAAGCCTCATTGCTCACCTGCCTGAATATGAGAAAAATGCGCTGGACATCTGCCGAAACGAGTCGGTCAGGCTTATCTACCGCCATCCTTCCGTCATCAAAATCGAGTTGACCGGATTCAACGTCATCGGGACGCTGTTGGAGAATTTCACCGACGCTGTGCTGAATCCAAGTACACCTTATAATAAAAAACTGCTCTCCCTCATCCCTGAACAATTCAAAACTGAGAGCGACGACACTTATGCCAAACTGCAGTCCGTCATCGATTTCATCTCCAACATGACCGACCTCTATGCTGTGCAACTTTACAAAGACCTGAGAGGAATCGACTGATGAAGAGGACTTTGCTTATCGTTTACCTGTTGTTCAGCGGTCTGGTCGCTTTTGCGCAGAAGTCCTATCTGATTGCAGCCCCCAACCCTAACGACACTGCCTTCCTGAAAGCGCAATGCCGTAAAGCAGGTATAGACTTGGGGCTAACGGTATTGGCCAACCGTATCCCTACGGATAGCCGACTCGTCACACCCAAACCCTCGGAACACCTATTAAAACAAGGCATCTTGAAACTGCAACTGCCTATGGACGAGAAGCAAGATGAGTTTGCCGTGTACCGTTCCGATCTATTCGACCGACCAGCATACATCAATGTGCTTCAAATCGACGAAGAGCTGATTACCTACCGGACGACAGAACGTTCAGGCGACATCCAACTGATTTACGGCTGCACGCGCGGAGCATTCGGGACGAAGAAATCGGCACATTCGAAAGACGCAACAGTCTACAAACTTTGGGACACCCCTGAACGCACCCTCCTCCCCGACCTTGAGCAACAAAACCTAATGGCCCAAGCCGAAGCCCATAGGTTGGCAAAGACCAATTATCCTTTGCTTATTTTCAACGATTTGAAAAGTTATGCTTACATTGAGGGCGATGCCGCCATAGGCAGTCTCCTCGACACGATGCGCAAATACAATCCCGACAAGCTCATTCAAGGCGATCTGCTCAGTCCAGCCTCCCAACGCTATTTGGACCGCATCAACGAGAACCAACTCTGGAATGCGACGATGCGAACCAAAATCGTGGAGACTCTCGCTGTAAAGCTGGAATTCTATCACAGTCACCAGATGCCTTGGATGATAGGAAACTTTCAGGTTCATCTCGCCGACAAGAACCAACCCGCCACCACGATGGAAGAGTTAGAGTGGTTCCTCAGCCAAGCCGCCGCTTTCGATGCAGGCTTCGGCCTCGACTTCAGTGCGGAGACGATGCGACACCATGGGCTGACGGAAGCGATGCTCAATCAAGTCAACTTATGGGAAACAATGCGGCTCAGCGGAGCCTTCAACGAGGAAGTGAAGAATCAATTAAAAGACCCCTTCGGCAACTGGCACCTTGAAAAGATAGACGACAGCACCTGGCACCTCTATCCGCTTCATATCTCGCGCCAATACCGTTGCTCTTCCTGCGAGGAGCATTGGGAATGGTATAGTCCTTTCAAGAGCCGCTTTGCCATGAGAATCAGCGTTGAAGGAAAAGGAAGCGTCAGTGAATTGAGTTTCCGCACGTCCAACGGCATCCTTTACTTCCCCTGCTCAATCGAAGCCGGGCAACACTTGCTCTATGGCTTCGATGGAAAGGTCTATCTCACCGACGGCAACTATAACATTTTGGAAGAAATGGTTCCACAAGGTGTCTCCTACCTTGACGAAGGCACGTCGGAAGTGTCGTTCACCTACGAGGCACAAAGCGAAAGCAAGAAGCAACCCCAAGTGACAGTACGCTACTTCACCCAAGGGAAGAATCTGATAGAATGAAAAAGTTTGGTGCCGCCAAACTGGGAGTTCGCCACAAGCAAACTGGGAGTTTGGTGCCGCCGAAGTAACTCCGAATCCTCCGAGGCCATGATTCAAATCGCCTTCTCAATAATCATGCTTAACAAATTATCGAATTGGATTTTAAACAGACTCTATGATTCTTTCTTGAATTATCCACTATATATGAAGGAATTTGTGTACTTTTGCATTCAACCAAAGAAATAGAGTAAAAATAGATAATCAGTTCACAAATACCACATCATAAATGAAAAAAATCATCATCATCGACGGAGGCCCGCGCGCTACCTTCAACACGGCCTCCATGCTCAAGAAATTCGCTGAAGGAGCCAGTTCCGTCAGTAACGAAATCGAAGTGAAAACGGTGCGCCTCTATGCCCTCGACTACAAAGGCTGCATGTCGTGCATGGCCTGCAAAATCAAAGGCAAAGCCTCGAATGTATGCAAGTTCAAGGATGCTTTGACTCCTATTTTGGAGGAGATTGCGCAAGCTGACGGCTTGGTATTAGGTTCGCCTAACTATTTCGGCGAGATTACTGGACAGATGCGGGCTTTCTTGGAACGTTTGGCCTTCCCGTGGCTCTCCTACAACGACTACAGCATCACCGCCCAAAAGCGGATGCCTGTGGTATTGGTGGAGACGCAAAACGGAGGTGTAGGTGGCAGCAACTGCAATGGCTACGGCACTATGGAGCCTTGCATTGCCAAAGCCCTCGGACAGCCGGAAAAACTGTTTGCCAACAACACCTACCAAGTGAAGAACTACACCAACTTCGAGTTGGGAGGTTTTTCGGAGGAAGCCAAACGCAAATATCGCGAGGAGCACTGGGAAGAAGACCTGCAAAAGGCTTTCGATGCTGGCAAGCGTATGGCGGAAATGATTATTAAGGCATGACGAGAAAGCTTGTACTGATTTTGGCATTAGCCTGTCCGTTCAGCCTCTTAGGATAAGCCCTGCTTTCATTATTGAAATATTTCATTGTCTTCATCAATCTGAAACACAATAATATATAAACGATTCCATAATTAGTGCATTTTTTTGATACAGCATATCAGAAAATGCACTAATTTTGTGCCATCAAACGATTAGATAAATTTATATCGATATGGCAAAGCAACACAATATCTCCTTGGTAGTACCCAAATCGACTTTGAGCCGGTTGCCACTCTACTATAGCCACATCCACAAGATGCAGCAGCAAGGCGATAAATATGTGTCTGCTGCCGTCGTTGCCCAAAGCCTCAACCTCAATCCTGTCTTGGTTCGCAAAGACCTATCGGGCGTGAGTAGCGTGGAAGGAAAGCCTCGCGCTGGTTTTGAAATCAATACCTTATTAAGTGATTTAAGTGAGTTTTTGGGTTATAATAAGGTGGACGAAGCCATCCTGGTTGGCGTAGGCAGCCTCGGTCGACTGATTCTGACCAACACTGAGTTTTCGAGCATGGGTTTAGACATCGCTGTAGGATTCGACAAGGATCCTGACCTGGTTGGGCTCCAAATTGGTAGTAAATATATACTTCCCATGGAAAAAATGGAGAGCTACATCAAGCGCACAGGTGTCAAAATCGGCATCATCACCGTACCTGCCGACCAAGCCCAAAGCGTGTGCGACCAAATGGTGGAGTGTGGCATCCTTGCCATCTGGAACTTTGCCTTCACCCTACTCAACGTGCCAAAAGGCATCCTCGTGAAAAACGAGAACCTCCCCTCCTCTCTCGCTGTGCTGTCGCAACAGCTTGCCAAGAAACTGAACAACATCAAATAATCCATTCAATTTCCAATTTTCATGAACTAATAAATTGATAGTAACCAAAGAGAAAAACACACTGTTTAAAATCAATAAAAAAATATCGAAATAAGAAATCAGCCTATTACAGAAAATAAAAGGATTTTCAACAACCAATAATCAAACCAAAAACGACCTTAACAATAAACAATCAAAACACAAAAGAAAATGAACAGATTCACATTACCGAGAGACCTTTATCATGGTGAAAACGCTTTAGAAGCATTGAAGACCTTCACTGGCAAACGCGCTGTTATCTGCGTTGGCGGAGGAAGCATGAAACGCTTTGGTTTTTTGGACAAGGCCATCGCCTACCTGCAAGAGGCTGGCATGGAAGTGAAAGTGATTGACGGCATCGAGCCCGACCCGTCGGTGGAAACCGTGATGAACGGTGCCGCCGTGATGAGGGAGTTCCAACCCGACTGGATTGTGGCCATTGGCGGTGGTTCACCCATCGACGCTGCCAAAGCCATGTGGATAAAATATGAATACCCTGAGACTACTTTCGAAGACATGTGCAAAGTGTTCGGCCTGCCCAAACTGAGAACCAAGGCCCACTTCTGCGCCGTTTCGTCCACCTCGGGCACTGCCACCGAAGTGACTGCTTTCTCCATCATCACCGACTATGCCAAAGGCATCAAATACCCCATTGCTGACTTTGAAATCACGCCCGATGTAGCCATCGTTGACCCTGCCCTGGCCCAAACCATGCCCAAGAAGCTGGTTGCCCACACGGGTATGGATGCCATGACACATGCCATTGAAGCCTACGTCTCGACCGCCCATTGCGACTACACCGACCCGTTAGCTATGCATGCCATCAAGATGATCCAAAGAGACCTTGTGAATTCGTACAACGGCGACGTGAACGCCCGCAATGAGATGCACAACGCCCAATGCCTCGCTGGCATGGCCTTCTCCAACGCCCTGTTAGGCATCGTCCACTCGATGGCTCACAAGACAGGTGCCGCGTTTGCCGACTTTGGCGCACACATCATCCACGGTGCCGCCAACGCCATGTATCTGCCCAAGGTGATTGCCTTCAATGCCAAGAACCCCGAGGCCAAGCAACGCTACGGTGTCATCGCCGACATTATGAACCTTGGCGGCAACAACGATGACGAAAAGGTGGCCCTGCTCATCGCCGCATTGCGCAAGATGAACGACGACCTCAACATCCCGCACTGCATCAAGAACTACGGTGCCGACTCCTACCCTTGCGAACAAGGCTTTGTGCCTGAGAACGTGTTCCTTGAAAGGCTGCCCGAAATCGCCAAGAACGCCATCGGCGACGCCTGCACAGGCTCCAACCCGCGCATCCCGACGCAAAAGGAGATGGAAGAACTGCTGAAGTGCTGCTATTACGATACTGAAGTTAATTTTTGAGTTGATATAACATTAAAACTTACGGGTGACCACAAAAATAGTGGCCACCCTACCTAATTTTTAAACGACACTACAACAAAAGCAAGAAATAATCGTTCAAAAACAAAACAACCCTTTAAAACTAACCCAAAATGAATATTAAAGTATGCGTTGGCAGTTCATGCCACCTGAAAGGTTCCTACGATGTCATTCTAGCTATGAAAGACATCCTCAAGAAGTATGACGTTGAAGACCTGGTCGAACTGCAAGCCAGTTTCTGCCTCGGCCATTGCGCCCAAGGCGTGAACATAAAGACCGACGACATCCCGGAAAACATGATGAAAAAAGCCAGCATCAGCACCGAAGACGGCTTCTTGCTTTTGCACAATGTCACCAAAGACAACGCAGAAGAACTTTTCGTAAAGGAAATCTATCCGTTGATTGAAATCTAAAAAAGAACGACATGTCGAAATATTTAGAGTTTCGCAATGCGAGATGCAAGGATTGCTACAAATGCCTTCGCGAATGTCCGGTAAAAGCCATCGACGTCAAGGGCCATCAGGCCGAAATCATTGAAGACCGCTGCATCTTGTGTGGCCACTGCACGCTGGCTTGTCCGCAAAATGCGAAGATCGTTCACAGCGAACTGGAAGAAGTGAAACAACTGTTGGCCGGCACCGACAAGGTGATTGCCAGCGTTGCCCCCTCGTTCATATCAAGCTTCGGCCTCACTGACTTTGGTGTGATGAAATTGGCCTTGGCCAAGTTAGGCTTTGCCGATGCGGAAGAAACCGC
>CAMYYB010000022.1 GCA_947303335.1 uncultured Bacteroidales bacterium
AGTTGGCGTAGAACTGTCCGTCCGTCTCGTTGTGGAAGGCCTTGATTTCAAGGATTTCCCTGTCCTTGTAGTCGCCGCCCTTGTTCTGCTTGGTGACGTTGTCCAGCTCCGCGTCGAAGCTGAACATGTGGAGGTTGAGGTTTTGTCCCTGCACCTGCTCCACCGCTGCCATCATGTGACGGATGAACTCGCCCGTGGAGGTACGTGCGGGATGGACCCTGATGCCCACGATGGGTTTCTTCAGGGCTTCGCCTTTCTGGGCCTTGGTGCTGGTGCTGCGTTCCGTGCGGCCTTCCTTGTATCGGTTGACGGCATCGATGCCTAATTGGTCGGCCTGCAGCATGGGGTCGCAAATCTTGAAGTAGAACTTCTCGATGATGTTCTTTCCCGCGCCCGGGTCGCCGATGATGAAGATGCTGTAGTTCAGTCGGCGTTGCGTCTCCGGCTCGTACCAGAAGCGGTACCATGTCCTTGTCATCAGGGTGCCGAACATGGCTGCGCTGCTGAACCATACGGCGGGCAACTTGTGGGGATGGACGTTGGCGAAGAGGGCTTTCATGCAGGGGTAGTGCCCGGAGAGCTCCTTGAGGTCTTTCGCCCATTCATCGAAGGGCAACTGGGCGTAGACGTCGTTCTTTGAGTTGAGAGTTGAGAGTTTAGAGTTGAGAGTCAGTGGAGAGTTGAGAGTTGAGAGTGAAGAGTTGAGAGTTGAAAGTGGAGAGTTTTCAGTTTGGAGTTGTTCGGTTTGGAGTTGCTCTATGACGTTCTGCATTTCTTTGGAGGGTTTGGGCAGCCAGGGCTTGCCTTTCTTGGCGTTCTCGCTCTCCGCTGCCGCCACGTAGGTGGCTGCGTCGTTCACGTTGCGTTCCACGTCCTCGCTCCTCTCGCTGACGATGGCCTGCACCCAGGGCTGTGCCAGCACGGCTTTCAGCGTCTTGCGCTTGTCGCGGTCATACAGGATATAGAGGTCGCGGGCCAGCAACACGCAGGCTTCATGGCGCGAATGCCTGTCCTCCCCGGCAAAGTGCTGCTTCGTCCATGCATCGATGAGGGGCTGGATGGGCTGTCCGTTCCAGTCGGTGTCGATGTCGTCGAGGGGTATGCCTTCGAAGCCCTCACCCCCGGCCCCTCTCCCCGAGGAGAGGGGGGCGTTTTCTCCGCACATGGTACTATCCTGCATTCCTTTCGTCGCTTGAGAATTCCCTTCGCGGTACAGCTTCTCGTATCGCTCTTTGAAGTCACTGTTCTCGTAGGTGAACAGGCGGCTCTCGTCGATGAGGAGGATGTCCTGCTCCGTGGTGATGAAGGCTCCCCTGCTCGCGTCCTTGCCGCTCTCGTCGGGTTCCAGTCCGATGCGTGACGAGAAGTCTGTGATGTTGTCGATGAGGTTGCCTACCTCCGGGTCGGCGGTGAAGACCACCTTCAGTCCCTGTCCCGACGGGGTGACGTAGGCCAGCACGATGCGCTGGTAGTCGGCTCGCGACAGTCTGCCCACGGCCTTGTCCCACAGCCTGCGCACGTCGCCGTCAAGGTGGTCGTAGTCGGCCACAGCGAGTCCGTTGAGGCAGACGTGGGACTGGGCACGCCATGCGCCCTTCATCGTCCGCTTCTCCTTGGTCTTCTTGTTCTCTGTCTCCTTCTCCCATTCCTCGAAGGTGCCGGTGAAGACCATCAGGGGCAGCCCCATCTTCTTCCTGCTGTAGGCAGCCGTGTCGCCCTTGGCGAGGAGCTCGCGGCATTCCTTGACGATGCGGACGGTACGGGGCGCCCTGACGAGCGCCCAGAACCGTTCCTTGCCTATAGCCTCGGTAGGCTTCCTGTAGTCTAATTGGCAGCTAAGCATTTGTCGATTTCGATAAAGCGGTTATACAACTCTCTTCTCAGCTCGGTGAGGCTTGCCGCTTGGATGGTGAGCCAAGCGGTGACTTTGCCGTAGGCTTGGGTGTAGCGCACCTTGAGGTTTTCCTCGTTGACGAGGAGCTCGCCTTCCGGCACAGGCAACTCGTGGGTCTGTATGTCCTTGGTCAGGCGGTCCAGCTCGCGGAAGAAAGCCGTGGCGCGGTCAGGCACATCGGCGGGCACCTTCAGCTCGATGCAGGCCAGGGGATTCCTGCCGTTGGTGACGTAGCGTTTGCTCCTGCCTACCTTTTTCACTTCCAGTTGTGAGGGCTCGCCCACGGCTTGGGGTTCCACCTCTATCGAGTAGTCGTCAAAGACTTTTGTCCTCGACTTGAAGCTCGCCAATACTTTTCTCCTCTTTGAGGCCAGAGCCTCGTTGTCTTTCGTTTCTGTTGTCATAGTGCCTTGTTTTAGTGATTTCTGTGCCTCCCACCCTGCGTGGGTGTCGTCGGTGTCGATGCGCTTCATACGGGGTTGATTTTGTCGATGTAGATGGTGGTGGCCTGCATGGGTTCGCCGGTGGTCTGCGAGTTCCACTCGCGGACTACCATAGAGCATTGCACGCGGTAGTAGTAGTTCGGGCTGTACTGCGGGCAGCTGACGGCGCGTTCGCCGGTGATCTCGCCGAGGAAGGTGTCGGTGCCGTTGGTGAGTTTCAGGCTGACGCTGTTGATGACTTTCTTCTCGCCAGTCTTTTTGTCCGTGTACTCGCGTGTGGTCAGCGGGTTCTGCTGGATGATTCTTACTAATGCCTCCATGATGTTGAATTGTTGATTGTTGAATTGTTTAATTGTTGATTGTTTAATTGTTGGTCTTTGTCAGTTCCTTGGGGTCGCATCCTTGTATGAGTTGTTTAATGAATTCTGTTCCTTTCTGAGTCCAGACGAGGTAGGGGCGTTGTTTCTTCACGCCGCCTAAGCCGTAGTAATGGAAGTTGCGGTCCTGGGCAAGCCCTTGGTCGGCATACTTGGCGGTGAGCTTGTAGCGGCTGCCGTTCCAGAAGATGATGCCGGCACCGACCAGCATCTGGTTCAGCTCCTTGGTTTCGATTTCGAGCAACTTGGCGACCTCCGAGGCTGTGAAGCAGCCGTCGGCGGGACGGTTCTCGTTTGCGATAGTCTTCTGCATGATGTTCTCCGCCACTTGTATGATTTGCGTCTCGCTGAGTTGCTCTCCCGTGCGCGAATCCTTAGTTGGGATGTAGCCGCCCGTCTTGCGGATCTGCGGAAGGACTTCGGAAGTCACCCAGCGTTTGAAGGCTTTTGCGGAGGGGAGCTTGGAGCTCATGATAAGGGCGTAGAGGCCGCTTTCGTTAATCATCACGGCCTGAGTCTTGTAGGCCGAACCAGTGTCGCGAATCGCGACGGTGGTTTTGTCGTCCTTGTCGACGTGTTTGGCCACCGCGTCGCGGGTGTTGTTGTAGCCCAAGGCAGCGGCAACGTCTTTAGCTACAAAGAAGGTCTCACCGTTTTCGTTGACCAGAGTTCGGATGGTGCCGAAGTTTTGGTTGGTGAAGGATTGGAGTGTTGTTTTCATTTCCTTTGCATATTTTTGTTGATTTTCCGTAAACTTTTCTGCAAAGGAAGGCAATAGCCCAGCGGAAGTTTGTTTTTTCCGCTGGAGAGAGACGAGAAAATGCCAAAAACGGAAAAAGCGGGAGAATTTCACCCTATGATGAAAAACTCTCGCTCAAAAAAGCCCGTTTTTTCCGCCAAAAAGAGGGCTTTTTTTGCCTTTGGACGGAAAAACTACAAACCGCTTTTCCGGTAAACTTTCAGCGGCTTGCGATATGATGAGCGGACGCTAAAACTCTATCAGTCGAGCCATTGGGCAAACATCGTTTTGAATTCATCCATTGAGACTGTCTCGCCACGATCTACGGCTGCAAGCTCCTCTTCAAGATCTGGAGTCACCTGCAAGATACCTTCCACTATGCTGGCGTAGTCCATTTCTTCGGGCAGGACAAAGGCTTCCTGCTCTTCCAACGCCATTGCAGATTCGCTGGCGATGAAGTTGTTGCAAGTCTCTTCTTCCGCTGGGTAAGTATTGGGGGCTCTATTCATCGGATTGTTTGCTTTTAGGTTGCAAATGTATACTATTCTATTGGAATATTGTGCAGTAATCTCAAAGAATTGTCTCACCAATTTTGTCATTGGACAATAAAAAACATATTTTTGCAGGAAATTTCAGAATTGCGTTGTGAACTATTGAAAACAGAAAAGATTATGGATACAAAGCAACAGACAGACGAAATGACTGAAACACCGTTGAACGATGAACAAACAGAAACAACTACGCAAAATGACAAAGGTAATACGCCTTTCCAAGATGAGACAGTCCCATCTCCTTCAGAAGTAAACGACACAGAAAAAACAATAAAGAAAAAGAAAAGATTGAGTAACTGGTTAAAGAACAACATTGATTCAAAGCAGATTGTTAATCTGATTGTCGCATTAACAGCAACCATAATCGGTGGATTGATAGTTTTCTTTGCTCAAAAGAAAATTACAAATTGGGTAATTCATCACAGGTGCTACTCGAGACCATATATTACTTTTGAATCAGACTTCTCACAAATTTTCTGCTTGTCAATGGAAGTTCCAACTCTTGAATATTCAGTTGGAGAAAGCAGATGGAAAAAGTTGGGGACTCAAAACATTGTGTTCGGAGGGAATCATGGCAAACTATTGTTAAGAGGTCAGAATAAAAAAGGAACGGATGGTGCCAACATCACATTCGCCACAGATGCACAAGTAATTTGCACAGGAGATATTTGCACTTTAATTGAGTATAAGAATTACAATCAAACTGATACAAAAAAAGCTAAATTTAGTCATTTATTTGAGGGCTGTACACAATTGGTCGTGGCGCCTGAATTGACCCCAAAAGAATTGGATAGTTGCTGCTATTTATTCATGTTCTCAGGTTGTACTTCGTTGAAGACAGCCCCGAAATTGCCAGCTATTGAATTAGCATATTACTGTTATTCATATATGTTTGAAGATTGCATTTCACTTAAAGCACCCCCAATAATAAAAGCATCGCAATTAGAAGAAGGATGCTATAGTGGTATGTTCTCTGGTTGTACTTCTCTGAAAACAGCACCTGAATTACCATTTACAACACTAGCTGATAATTGCTATTCGTGCATGTTTGTTGGTTGTACTTCTTTAGAGACAGCTCCAGTTTTGCCATCCCCATATTTGGCTAACGAATGCTATTTATGTATGTTTAAAGATTGCACTTCTATAAAAACAGCCCCTTTACTACCCGCCACGAAATTGGCTTCAAAGTGCTATTTAGGCATGTTTTCAGGTTGTTCATCATTGAATAAAGTGCCTGAATTGCCTGCCTCACAAATGGCAGAGAGCTGTTATTCAAGTATGTTCTCTCTTTGTACATCTTTAAAAACAGCACCACAATTACCAGCAATAAAATTAGCCCCTAACTGCTATCATGGCATGTTTAGTTCTTGTGATTCTCTAATCTCAGCTCCAAAATTACCCGCTATGGAATTGGCTAACAATTGTTATACAGGAATGTTTATCGGATGTATTTCTCTAAAAGAAGCCCCCGAATTACCAGCCACGAAATTGGCCGATTCATGTTACTATTTAATGTTTTTCGAATGTACTTCATTATTTCAAACTCCAGCATTACCAACCACCAAATTGACAAGTGCATGCTATGCATTCATGTTTATGGATTGCACTTCGCTTTATATAGCACCTGAATTACCAGCTACGGAATTGGCTGAAAAATGCTATTCAGGAATGTTCCACGGATGTACTTCATTAAATAAAGCACCTGAATTGCGAGCCCATAAGCTGATGGAGGAGTGCTATTTAGCCATGTTCTCAGGTTGCACTTCTCTTTCCGAGATAACAATGCTGGCTACAAATACGGATGCAAAGTATTGTTTGGCTGGATGGCTCGAAAGCACTTCCCCAACAGGCACTTTCTACAAAAACAAAAACGCCATGTGGCGTAATGATGGTATAGTGCCACCAGGTTGGAAAGTTGTGTTTGTTGACCCATAAACAGACTTACTGGTAAGCATCTACCGTTTCCTATACTGCTTTGACATTTCTCTCAGAATGGATTGCAACTCCGACAGCCGCTCCATGATGCTCTCCCCTGCTGGGTTCAGGTAATCCGTGATGCTCGGTGTCTTCTCATGCTCTTTATAAAGGTAGCTGGCAAAGTGCATTTTCCGTAAGTCTACTTGGACGACTTTGTTGATGATGCTGAGGCAGAGCCAGTAATAGTCCTTCAGCTTTCCGAAGTCCTTCTGGGTGAAGTGGCCTTGCAGGTTGTGTTCATCCATCCTGCCGAAGCTCTTCTGCATCAGCTTGCCTGTCCACTCGGTGAGGGTCTTCTGGTCTTTGATAGGCTCGGCTTTCCTCAGGTAGGAGGCGTTGAGGAAGTCTTTCATCTTTATGCCATTGCTTCTGTCGTAGTAAACCAGTCCCAAGTCCTGCATCGCCATGATGAGGGCGGCATACTGGTAGTTGTGGCGGAAGTCGACGCAACGGTTGATGGTGGGCTCCAGCAGGAAGGCCAGCTCTTGCGCCGCTCGGTTGACGAAGAGGTCTCGGTATGCCTCGTCGGGTACACCCATCAAGTCGAAACGCTCGATGCGCTGGGCAATCATGCGGTGGCTGCGCACAAAGCAGAAATGCTTGGCAAGGTCTTCAATGGAAAGCTTGTCGCGGTTGTCGACGATGAAACCTGCCGGACGTTGACCTGACAGATAGCACTCGTTCAGCTCGGCCAGCACCTTGTTGTCGTGCGGGTCGGTGGCTTCGCGCTCCTTGCGTTGCAGAAAGAGTTCGAAGGTGTCCTTGCTGTTGCTGCGGTTGCACAGCACGATGTATTCCTTCGTCTCGCTCAGCAGCCGCTCTAAATCAATCTTCCACATCAGCTCCTCGTACTGTTGTTCCAGTTGCTTCAGGCGTTTGTCTTGTTCTTGGGTGTTGGCTTTCAGGCTTTGGTAGTCTGTGACGATTTCGCGCAGGGTCTTCCCAAGGTGTTCCAGTCCCGTCTCTATGGCTTCACACATCAAGGGGGCGTTCTTCATCAGACCCACACGAGCGGCGAAAAAGTCGAAGTCGCCTTCGGCGTTTCTGACGCTCAGGTCGTAGAGCATATCCTCTTTCAGGGCGATGTCGTTGGGGATGGTGATGGGGCGGCTTTGCTTGTCGATGTTGTGGACCATGGGGGCACCACTCAGCCCTTCCTTCCAGAGCTTCAGCAGCTCCTCCACCTGATGGGCATAGTCGGTATAATTGATACGGAAGGTGTCGAGGAGGTTCTTGCGGAGCAAGGCCGCCACCGTGCGCATATTGGCTGCCATCTGACGCACGGCAGCCAGCATGGCCAGCATCTGTGCAGCGCGCTCGGTGCAGGTGAGGTGACGATAGTCGTCGGTGAACCGGTGCCCCATGTCAAGCACATGGTTCAGTTTGCGTTCTATATTCTCTTGGTCGTTTGCTGTCATCGTCGTTTTCTTGTTAAGAAGAAAAGCGGGGACGGTAGTATCAAGTTATCCCATACTACCAAAGGCTCTGGTAAGGCACCCCTGTTTTCGAGAAGGGCCAACAAGACTTGCCGCCCCACGCTGTTGTTACAGCATCAGACGGTCGTCTCGTTATGTTCTCGATACAGTTATGCCTATAAGAATTTACCAGATTCTTGATAGTATCGTAACGCTAACGACGCGCTAAAGTAGTAATTTTCTTCTTTGGTTTATTATCGTTGTCGTTTTTTTATTCTTTCAGTTTGTCAATTTCGTTTATAAGTTGCTCTATTTTAGCTACTATGCGGTGTTGCTCTTGAAGGGGAGGTAAGGGGATAAGCAATTCTAACAACTTTGCCCTTGAAATATTAAAGAAAGCTTGCCCGGACTTATTTGTTATCGATTGACATTTTTCCCTATAGTATCCTGTTTGAAAGAAATAATTAAGGTATTCCCAATATTGTTCGTTAGTATAATGAGGGTGAAGCATCAGCACAAACCCACCTGCAACCACATCTTTCTGGTTTTCTCTAATTAGGGCGGTCTTTCCCATGTGCTCCAATGATGTAACGGCAGGAGAAATGAAGGTTCCCCTTTTTAGGATTAGATCCTCGCTAACAAACTGTTTGCCAATACAAACATCGTCGTCCTTTTTGCTCCAACTACCAAATGATATGTTTCCACCTCTAAGCACTCTAATGTATTCTTTAGAAAAGATGCTCAAATCATCTTTTTTATAAGCCAATCCTGATGTAGCAGAAATGTGATCACCTATTCGTGTCCACTCCCAACTCTCTGGTATCTCAAACGGTATCTCTTCTTTGCTAATCGGTATCTCTTCAAGATCCTTCTTCTTCAGCTTCCCTTCCTTCACCAATCTCTTTTTCTCCTTCCGAATCTTCTCTAACAGCACCGATGCAGGTTCCTCGTTGGGGTCTTGCGGCACCAAGCGGCCTTCGATGGCTTCCTGAAGGATGCTTTTCTTCAGTCGCTCAGGCAGTTCGGCGTTCAGTTTGTCGAGGGCTTCCTGCGCTTTGCCGTATTCCTCCACTTCGGGTAGTAGCTCTTCTATCTTCGCTACAATACGTTTCTGTTCGGCAAGTGGCGGAAGAGGAAGAATTAGGTTACTTAAAGACTGTCCATTCACATTCGGTTGTCCCGTTCCAGTTGCTGCATCGGTTAATTGACTCCAATAACATGGAGATGCCATAAACAGTTTAATATATTCCTCATCAATACTCTCTAATGGAATCGCTCTTATTAGATAGGATGCAAATACAGATACCTCCTCTAATTCTCGAACGATATAAGTTTTACCCACAGTTCCACCTGTTCGAGCAATCAATATATCTCTATTTTGAAGTTGATAAGTAGTTAAGTCCTTTTCTTTGATTGTACAAAAAGGCACAGTTGACCAATCTACTTTATCATCTTGAATATCTGTAATTCGTAACAATTTAGCATTTCCTGAAGGGGCCGAAGAAGCTGTATATCCATAATGAATAGCTTTTGATAGAGTTTTTAATCTCACCCATTCCCACCCCTTCGGAATCTCAAACGGTATCTCCTCCTTACTAATTGGCGTTTCCTCCAAATCCTTCTTCTTCAGCTTTCCTTCCTTCACTAACTTGGCTTTCTCCTTGCGTATCCGTTCCAGTAATACCGAGGCTGGCTCATCGTTGGGGTCTTGCGGCACAAGCCTCCCCTCGATAGCCTCTTGCAGGATGGAGTTCTTCAACTGCTGTGCATTCATAACTCATCGATTTTTACTCCCAAGATGGATTCTATCTTGTTGAGGTGTACATCAATCTTGGCATCGAGGGCAGTGCGTTCCTCGTGGTATTTCTTCAACAATTCAGTAGGACGCAACACCTCTTCCTCTTCCTTGGGGAACTTGCATTGGTCGAAGTTACAGCTCAGGTCCATCAGATCCTGCGGCGTGAAGCTGCGGCTCTTCTCGCCTTCTTCCAACAGCTGGCGGTTTTCCCACCATTCATTCACCACCTCAAAATGGCGGTTCTCGATGGGACGGGTCTTCGAGAAGTGCTTGTAACCCTCCGGCATATCCATGCGGTAGAACCAGGTTTCCTTTGTAGCATAGCCTTCAGGCGCATCCTCTGCCCTCTCGTTATTGAAGAAGAGGACATTGGTGGCAATGCTCGTGTAAGGTGAGAACACGCTACCGGGCAGACGGACGATGGTATGCAGGTTGAACTCGGTGAGCAGGCGTTTCTTAATGGCTAACTTGGCTCCGTCTGTACCAAAGAGGAAACCATCAGGCACCACCACACCCGCTCTGCCTCCTTTGGCCAAACGCTGCATGATCAGCACCAAGAAAAGGTCAGCGGTTTCAGAGCTGCGGTACTCCGTCTTGAAGTTCATCTTGGTGGCGCTGTCTGTAGCTCCTCCGTAGGGCGGATTCATGGCGATGGTGTCGAGCTTGCCGTCCTCTTGATATTCGCTCATGTTCTTGCCCAAGGAGTCCATGTGGAAGAGCATTGGGTCTTTGATGCCATGAAGCATGATGTTGGTTACTCCCAAGAGATAAGGGAAGGGCTTCCACTCCTGCCCCATCACGGAGCATTGGTATTTCTCTTCGTCGTCGGCTGTCTTCTTTTGCTTTTCCAAGTATTTCAAAGTCGAGATGATGAAACCGCCAGTTCCGCAAGCCAAGTCGCCCATCACCTCACCTAATTGAGGCTTGAGTTTATCGACGACAAAATCCGTCAAGGGACGTGGCGTGTAGAACTCACCGGCATTGCCAGCGGCTTGCAAATCTTTCAGCAGGGTCTCGTACATATCGCCAAAGGCGTGGCTCTCCTGACTGTCAAGCAGGTCGACGCTTTCTATCTCGTCAATCATTTGGCGAAGCAGTACGCCGTTCTTCATATACTGGTTCACCTCTTGGAACACGTCGCGTACCACAGCCTGATGGCGGGCAGTCTCACGAGTCACTTGAATGCCTTTGATGCTGCCGTCCAAGCTGTCTTCGCCTTTCAACACCCGGAACAGCTTTTCATTAATGAAGTCAAGCAGCGACTGGCCTGTCAGGACGTCGCTTTTCAGTTTGCCTTCCTCGTCTTTCGAGGGAGCCCAATTGCGCCATCTGAGCGACTCAGGGATGATGCTCTTGAAGTCCTCGCTTTTGTCGAAGGCATCCAACTCCCAGTCCTCTTCGGCTGCATCATATACTTTCAGGAAGAACATCCACACCATCTGCTCGATGCGCTGCGCGTCGCCGTTGATGCCGGCGTCTTTGCGCATAATGTCTTGAAGTCGTTTTACTAAATTTCCTACTGGCATAGTTTATCCAACATTATACAATTCATTTTCTAATTCCTTAACCGCCTCGTTGTATTCTTCGGGGCTTCCAAATACGCCCTTCATGATTCGTGGGCGTTTGGCAATCTGGGCGAAGGGGTTGAGGTTGAGAATCTGTGGGTTCTCGATGTTCGTCACCCCTGTTTCACCGTATTTCTCCATCAGCCCTTCAATCACCTCGCGGGCTTTGCCCTCATACTTCGCCAGGTAGTTGCGCTTCTGCACCCCTTCGATGCGCTCGCGGCGCGTCAAAGGCCTCTGGTCGAAGGCCACATGACAGATGATGTCGAAGTAGTCGCATTCTTGAAGCTCCGGGTTTTCTTCCTTGATGGCATCCAACAGCACGTCGTTTTCAGCCAATTCATCGATGATGGCCTGCTTGCGGTCGGCCTTAGCCCAAGCCCCCCGGAAGGTGTCCAAGGTGGGATAGTGCTTCTTGATGGCCTTGCGGGTGAAGTCGGTGAGGCGCTCCGTGAAGAGGGTCTTGCCATCCTCGCCAAGGAATTGCACCACCTCGTGGACTATCCTCACTTCTCTGCCATCGACATAATATTTCTTGCGGTGTCCATGATTGCCGTTGTCTTTACCTCCTTCACTCCCACCACGAGGATTGTCGTTATTATCCTCTCTCTTCGGCTCTTCACCCTCCTTTTCTTTCTTCCGCTTTTCGTATTCCTCCATCTCCGTATCGCCGTCAAATCCTTTCTCAAACCACCGCGTTGCTCCACGGAAATCCAGTATCTCGAAGTTCATCTTGTTGGTCTTCTCGAAGATACGGGTACCACGTCCTATCATCTGCTTGAAGGTGGTGGCATTGTTGACCTCCTTGTCAATCACAATGAGGCCGCAGGTCTTGCAGTCGACGCCTGTCGTCAGCAGCTCGCTGGTGGTGGCGATGACGGGTGTGGACTCGTATGGGTCAATGAAGTTGTCCAACAAGGCTTTGCCCACTCGGTCGTCGCTGGTGATACGGACGACGTAGTTGGGATATTTCCGCACCATATCCTGATTCATGGTAATCAGCAGCTCACGCATGATGGCGGCTTCATCCTGATCTGGACAGAAGACAATGGTCTTGGTCATACGGCCTATCACTTTCATCATCTGGGTGATGCGGTAGGCCACTACCTTCTGCCTTTCGTTGATGTGTATTTCACGTCCGAAGGCATTGCGGGTGAAGATGCTTTCCTCGATGGCATTGCCAAACAAGTCTTCCTCGCCTTCCTCGGTAACGTAGCCTTCCATATCGACGTTGATAAACGACTTGGTGACACGATAGGGAGCCAGATAGCCGTCGGCGATGCCTTGCTTCAGCGAATAGGTGAATACAGGCTTGCCGAAGTACTCGTAGTTGTCGGCACCTTCCACGCTCTTCGGCGTAGCCGTGAGGCCTATCTGTGTGGCTTTGTCGAAGTAAGTCAATATCTTGTGCCATTCCTTGTCTTCGTTGATGCTGGAACGGTGGCACTCGTCCACGATAATCAGGTCGAAGAAGTCCTTGTTGTAGTATTCGTAAGGTTGTTTCTCGCCGGGTTGCAGCTCGGCTTCGTTTTTCACCCATTGTCCATAGAGGCTCATGTAAATCTCGAATCCACTCTCGGCGTTTCTTCCTTGTATCTTCGACATCACCTTGCGGAAGGGCTTGAAGTCCTGCCTCATGGTCTGGTCGATGAGGATATTGCGGTCGGCCAGATAGAGGATGCGCTTCATGCGGCCTGAGGCGTGCAGGCGATGGATGATTTGGAAAGCAGTATAGGTCTTGCCCGTACCTGTTGCCATCACCAAGAGGATGCGGTTTTTGCCGCAGGCGATAGCCTCGATGACCCTGTTGATGGCGATGCGTTGGTAATACCGTGGTGGGAAGCTGTCGCTGTCGCTGTAGTAAGGAATGTCTAAAAGCTGTGCGCCTTCCTCGGTGAGGTTGGTGTTTTGGAACATCCAATAGCGATGGAGCTCACGGAGTGCCAAAGGCGTGGGAAAGTCGTCCATGCTGAATCTGCGTTCCGCTCCCGTGTTCATGTCGTGCTCAACAAATTCCTCTCCGTTGGTGGAATAGGCGAAAGGCACATCCAAGTCGTGGGCATAGCCGATGGCTTGCTGGATGCCGTCGTCGGGGGCATGGTTATGGTCTTTGGCTTCCACTACCGCTATGGGATAGTTGTCGTCAGTATAAAGCAGATAGTCGACACGCTTGGCTTTTTTACGGTGCTTCAGCGAGCCTTGCACGACAATTTGCCCCGCAGTATATGCATATTCCAACCGAATATGGAACTTATCCCATCCCTTGTCTTCAAGGGCAGGCTGGATAAAGCGCGACTTGATGTCTTCTTCGCTCAGGTGGTTGTCGGCATTTGTGGCGTATGGTAGTGACATGATGCTGAGGATGTTATGAATTCATGAATATAGTTCTCTCTTCAGGCTGGATAAGGTCCCATTCCTCCAATTCCCGATATTTACTCTCCCCCTTGCCGTTTCAGAAATTCTGTTTATCTTTGCAGGCAGAATGAACAGAACTTTGTAGTTATGACACAGATTATTTTGAACATTGAAGATGCCAGCCTCGTGCCCAGCTTGAAACAGATCTTGGGTGCCATAAAGGGTGTGACCATTGACAAATTGGTTACTACCAAATCTGATGTTGAAGCCGAAGAAGCTTTTATCAAAGAAACCATAACACGTGGTTATCAGGAAGCCAAGGAGGGACGTTTCGCTGGCCAAAACCTTAATTCCCTTGACGCCTTGATCGATGAGCTTAGGGCTGAAGCATAGTGATTTATGGTGACTTTCAACTATACCGAGGAATTCTTGCGTCAAGCCAAGCGCTTGACCAAGCGTTACCATAGTCTTCCTGATGATATTAACGCATTGCAGTTTGAGCTGATGGAGAATCCTGAAACGGGTGTTCCCCTTGGCGGTGGAAAACACAAAATCCGTCTTGGCGTCAAAAGCAAAGGAGGTGGTAAACGTGGCGGCCTTCGTGTGATAACCTTGAATGTGGTTGTTCAATCTACCGACACTTGTGTCAACCTGCTTACGATTTACGACAAGAAGGAAATCAAGAACGTCTCTGAACAATACATAAACCAGATTATTCGCAGCCTCGAATAACGGACGACCGTCCAAGTGCCTTGTGCGGCGGCTGCGCAGCAGCCAACTGATATTTCCAACCGTCCTCTTCATGGCTTCAGAGGATTAAAGTGAATAATCGTATCACCAAGCCAAGATGTATCGATAACAAAGCTAACGCCCTGATTCGGGGCGGTAGTGTCAACCTTTGGGGTCGGTCCTTCGACGGGCTCAGGGACCTTAGCGTATTTGCTGCAAGCCGAAAAAGCCAGCATCAGCCCCAACAACAGGGCACAAAAAAGCCCGCCTCGTAGGGAACGAATCCCACAGGGCAGGATGGTGTATGCTGCTGACTTACAATAAGATGCTACTTTATAAGTATTCCCAATGGGTGGGGGGGGGGTAAATACTTGATATTCAATACTTTACAAAATCGGGTTTTGATGTCCATAATAGCATTTTGCGTTTGTATGCCGCAAAGGTAGGGATTTTCGGGATATAGCCAAGCCTTTCAAGAAAAAACAATTTCGTCCTGAGTTATATTTTGTGTATTTTTGCAGTCTAAAAATTCACAAAATGAAAAATCCGTCAAATACCATAGTCTCATGATGTTTAACCGAGCGGGGCAACAAGATGTTGTTACCACTCATAACATTAGAGACTTTATGAGCAGAAGCAAGAAACGCACACCTGTCACCACTTGGGTAGTGTGCAAATCGCAAAAGCGAGGAAAGATTTTGTGTAACAGGACATTTAGACGGCGAGAACGCCAATCTATCCGTGTTGGGCGTTATGACTCCCTTCCTTACCGTACTATTGAGATTATGGATACTTGGGACTTGGGAGGCGATGGAAAGTTTTACTTTCATAACGTCTTCTCCAACGAGTACTGCATTAAACTGCTGCGAAAATAGGTTGTGAGCAGAATGCTGTTTTATGTTTTGCCGATATTTCCTCAATACTCCCATATCCCATCCGTTTATATCGGTACATAAATTGTGTCGCCACAAGTGGTGCCCACTATCAAACCTTGATAAAGGGTGTCTGCCCAGGCGGGTGGTTAGCTAATGCCAGTGGGGAACTGCGGCCTTGGTTTATTATTCTCACGCACCGCAGTCCTCTCCTTACTGCATAGGACAAAGACCAGCATCACCGCCATAAGGGCAGACACAACACGGGATTCTGATATGTTGATGCGCTTGGTCATCATCAAATCATGCTTTCAAGGGGCAAAGTTAGTGGATTTTTTGAAAACGCTACAAGGATATGGATAATTTGTCTACTTCAAGATTTGCTTGACTTCCTCGCAATCCATCCCCACTCCCAAAGCAATTTGTTCAATAGGCAGCCCGATGGCCTGTAAACGATGTATGGTATCAATCTTTTCTCTCTGAATCCCTTTGAGTTCTGCAGTCTCCAATGTGCTGGTATAGTCCCAATAATCCTTTTGGCTCGCTTCGTATTGTCTGCGTTCCGTTTCAGAGTACTTGGCAATCTCGGCCTGCTCGAACAGTTTTGTGAAGACTCGTTCCTGCAAAGCCTTTGGACGCTCCAGCAAACGCGAAAGGTTGCGCAACACGAACATCCATTTGTCAAACAGATTCTCCAACTCGTTTTCCGTCTTGTTGAATTTGGGAATTTCGAGATAGACAAAAGTCAGTTTGTCGTAGAACACATGGTTGTCCTCCACATCCTTCAACTTGATTTCATGCTTGTAGCTTTCAGCAGGATATTCATTGTTCGAGAACTCAAAATTGAGAATGCCAACAGTATACACACTTTCAAGATGATAGTTCCACTTCCCTTTTGGGGCTTGCTGACGGATGGGTGTAGTGGCGTAATAGACACTCCTGTCCTTGAAGTAGGTCTGTTCCGCCTTTTGCATCTCAACAATAAAACGGCTCCCGTCTTTTGTCATGCAATATACATCGAAAATGGACCGCCGGTCACCATATCCGTCGCCCAGATTCTCACCATTGAGATATTGTATCTCTTCTATCTCCTTGCCTTTATCATTAAAATTAAACAGGGCGTTGAGGAAACTGATGAGCAAGTCCTTGTTCATCTCCGTACCAAACAGTTTCTTGAATCTGAAGTCAGTGTAGGGGTTGATGTATTTCTCTTTGATTTCTTCTGACATAGTGACCTTTGGTTTTATGCGGCAAATATAGGAATAATTTCTCATTTGATAAAAGGCACTACGGTTTTTGCCGAAATTTTCACTCAGTCCTCTCCTTAGTGCAGCTGCATAGGACAAAGACCAGCATCACCGCCATAAGGGCAGACACAAAATTTGGGGTCGTATGGAGGGGGCCTTGTTCATTCCTTGAAGGATTTTAGACTGCAAAGATAGGGAAGTGTTTTCGGAAATGCAAATGAAAAGTTACTCACTTACTCACTTACTCACTTTTGACATTAAGGTTTTTCGATGTTGAAAAGAAAGGTAATATCTTTAAAAAATTAATTTTATTATTATAATAATATAATTATTATAATAATAAGTTTTTCTTGTCACAAGTTTGCAAAATGTAAATGTCCGAAGTGAGTAACTGAGTAACTGAGTAAGTTCGGCACATTTTGCGCCGAAAACGGACATGGTAGAGCCGTGTGAGCTCGGTGCCGCCAAACTGGGAGTTCGCCACAAGCAAACCGGGAGTTTGGTGCCGCCGAAGTTAGAGGGCAAATTTTTCGAAAAAAAATCCACTTTTCCCCTTGCAGGTTCCGAAAAAAGTTGTATTTTTGCAACGTTGTTGCAAACGCGACGGAAACCCGGGATTCTTGCTCACGGTTTGGGCCAACAACAGTTCCCAAGGAATAGTTTTAAGGATGTGTTTTCAAGGAAGTGCGATGTACTCACCTTTAAAACTTCAATTTATTATGGCAACTCAAAAGATTGCAATGGGGATCAATCTCCGACAGAACAAGAACGAAAGTAGCAGCGGCTACGGTAACTATTACCCTGAAGTAGACCGCCAGAAGACCCTCTCGCTGCGCGGCTTCGCCGAGCATATCGAGAGCCACGGCTCGCTGATTCAAAGAGACGTCATCGAGGCCGTGCTGAACAAGATTGTGGTGTGCCTGCCCGAGCTGGTGGCACAGGGCGTGCCGGTGCAGCTGGGCAGCCTCGGCACCTTCTACCCCACCGCCAAGGTGGTGAAGGGTGCCGGCGTGCCGGGCATCGCCGAGATGGAAGGCCTCAACCCCGACACCATCGTGCAGGGCATCCGCCTGCGCTTCAAGCCCGACGCCTCGAAGCTCGACAACCTCTGCGGACCGGCCTTCAAGAAGAACTGCTCGTTAGAGCTGCGCAACATCGTCGACACCGAGGTGGTCACCATCGACGGCAAGACCCGCAAGGTGCAGGTGCTCACGCCCATCGCCTCTGCTGTGGCCAAGTGGAAGGCCGAGCATCCCGATCCTTCCTCTGGCTCGGGTAACGGCGGCAATACCGGTGGTAACACAGGTGGCAACACGGGCGGCAACACAGGTGGCAACACCAACGAGCCTGAGAGCGTAGCAGCCCCTACCATCAGCGGCACCACGCCTTTCACGGAGACGACCCAAGTGAGCATCACGGGTCCTGAAGACGCCCGCGTGTACTACACCACCGACGGCACCACGCCGACCTCTGGGAGCACGCTCTACACAGCGGCCTTCACCCTGAGCGCGACGACCACCGTCAAGGCTGTCGCCATCAAGGAGGGCAATAGCAGCTCGGTGACCACCAAGACCTTCACCAAAGCCGCTGGCGGCGGCAACGGCGGGGATGACCCCTTCGCAGGATGATCAACCTTCTAAATCCATAGCACTATGAATAAGAAGCGCATCATCGAGATTGTGGTGAAGATGTTAGTAGCCGCTCTCACAGCCTTTGTCACTGCGATTACAACCACGAGTTGTATGGGAAAGGGACCGATTTTCCTCTAATACGCTGAAGGGCTGGCGGCAATTGCCGCCGGCCTTTTTGCTTGGATGGCCTGAAGGCCAGAAATCCTTGGAAAATCTTATGACAACCACTAAATATTCGGTTTTTTGACCACAAATTGCACGAATAACACGAATGTTCATTCGTTAGATTAGTGAGATTCGTGTTCAATGATATAATTGGAGGTTGCCTTATATTAAAAATCAGGGAATTTCTAATTATCAAGAATTTGAGAATTTGAGAATATGTATTTTTCTGATTGGTTGAATTTTAAAGATTTTGAGATAAAAATTGCAGGCAATTTTAGAAGTTCCCATCAATCAAAAATGAGATACAAAAGAAGCTTAATATTATGATTTGAAAGATTTCTACACGAAGTGTATCCCAAAAGAGGCTTAATATTATGATTTTAAAGATTTTGTCATCAACTGCGTGGCCAACGTGAAGCATTTCTCGGCAGGCAACGATATCGAAATGGTCAACATCGAATCGGTGCGCAACCTCATTGCCTTCTGCTTGCGCACCCATTCCCGTCTAATCCACATTTCGACGAGTAGCGTGGCTGGCATGAGTATCAACGATGTGCCGGGGCCCGAAGTCAAACTGACCGAACAGGACTTCTACATCGGCCAGTATGTCAACGACAGAAAGTACACCTACTCGAAGTTCAAGGCTGAGGAATTGGTGCTCGATGCCATTGCCCACCACGGACTCAATGCCAAGATTATGCGTGTGGGCAACCTCTCAGCCCGTCAGAAGGACGGTGAGTTCCAAATCAACTTCAACACCAACAACTTCCTTGCGCTGCTACGTGCCTTTGTAGTCATCGGCATGGTGCCTTACGGAGCACTCGACCAACGCTTTGAGTTCTCGCCCATCGACGAGGTGGTCCATGCTGTCATGCTGTTGTCGCAAACACCCAAGGATTGCGTGGTGTTCCATCCTTACAACACCCATCGGCAGTTTCTGTCCGACATCCTCACCGGTTTTGCTGCGGCAGGCATCACCCTGAAGCGCGTGGAGCCAGAAGATTTCCAGCAGGCATTGGAGAAGATGATGGACAATCCCGACCTCGTCACGTTGCTACGCCCACTGATGGCCTACAATCTGGGAGGCAACCGGAAAGTTCGCAACATCGAGACCAGCAACGACTACACCACACAAGTGCTGTACCGCCTCGGTTTCCAATGGCCTGTCACCGCCAAAGCCTATGTGCACCGCTTCGTGGACACCATCGTCGGGTTTGATTATTTCACTTTCAACTAAGATGGGTTCCTCTTGCACTTTTTCAAATACTCCAACCTCTGTTGGAAGGAATTGTGTGGGCACAATGCCGCTGAATTCTCAATTTTTTTTCCGCGTAAAGTGGCAAAGTAATGAATTAATCCCTATTTTTGCAGTCCGATGAGGTACTTATTGAAGTCATCGGACAAGATTGTTTGCTGGGAATCAATTGATTCCACCTCATTGTATTTCCCTGTTTCTTTACTTGGCGGTCATATCAATGACCGTCTTTTTTTTGTCAAATCAATAAATCAAACACGATAAGCCTATGTCTATATCACTGAAAAACCGTAGCTTGATTTCCATCAGCGACTACACGCCAGAAGAAATCTGCCATGTCCTCGACATTGCCGAGGACTTCGAGAAAAACCCACACCAGAACCTGCTGAACGGGCGCATCATCGCCTCGCTGTTCTTCGAGCCTTCCACCCGCACCCGCCTCAGCTTTGAGACCGCTATCCAGCTATTGGGCGGCAACGTTATCGGCTTCAGCAGCACCGCCGGCACCAGCATCCAGAAGGGCGAGTCCTTAGCCGACACCATCACCATGGTGGCCAGCTACGCGGACCTCATCGTCATGCGCAACCCCATCGAGGGCTCGGCCCGCTTCGCCTCCGAAGTGTCGAAGGTGCCTGTCATCAATGCAGGCGACGGCGCCAACCAACATCCCACCCAGTGTATGCTTGACCTCTACAGCATCCGCAAGACGCAAGGCACACTGGAGAACCTGGAGATTACCCTCGTCGGTGACCTGAAATACGGACGCACCGTCCACAGCCTCGTCGAAGCCATGTGCCACTTCAACGCAAAGTTCAACCTTGTCTCTCCCGTCGAGCTGAAACTGCCCAGCGTCGTCAAACAGCACATCAAGGACCGCAATCTGGAATACCACCAATACACCGAGTTGGAGGAAGCCATTCCCCACTCCGACATCATCTACATGACCCGCATCCAACGCGAGCGCTTCCCCGACCCCGAGGAATACGAAAAGGTGAAGAACTCCTACGTGCTGCGCAACGCCATGCTGGAGACCTCGAAACCCAACTGCCGCGTGCTGCACCCGCTGCCGCGCGTCAACGAAATCCACGTCGATGTTGATGCCAACCCGAAGGCTTACTACTTCCAACAGGCTCAAAACGGCATCTATGCCCGCCAGGCCCTCATCGCTTCAATCCTCGGACTAAAATAACAAAACAACCTATACCATGGAAAAAAGAAAAGAATTGACCGTCTCTGCCATTGAAAACGGCACCGTCATCGACCATATCCCAGCCGACAAAGTGTTCCAAGTCGTTAAAATACTGGGCTTAGACAAGGTAAACACTCCCGTTTACTTCGGAACCAACGTGGAAAGCAAGAAATACGGCACCAAAGGCTTCATCAAGACCTCCAACAAATACTTCGCTCCCGAGGAGGTGAACAAAATCGCCCTCGTCGCCCCCACCGCTTCCATCATCGAAATCAAGGACTTCGAGGTCATCAAGAAACTAACCGTCAGCATCCCCGAGCGCATCGAGCACATCGTAAGGTGCTTCAACCCCAACTGCGTTACCAACAAGGAGCATGACGTGCCGACCAAGTTCACCGTCATCAAGGATGCCCAGGGCAACATCAAGCTGCACTGCCACTATTGCGAGAAGAACACTACTCAGGACAAGCTGGAATTCATCTGATATGAAGAAAGTAGGAATTGTCATTGCCTTCATTGTAGGTCTCTTTCTTGTTTGGATTATAGGGGCTTACAACAGTCTGGTCAGGAAGCAGGAGAACGTCGCCAAGTCATGGAGCCTGGTGGAGAACGTCTGCCAGCGCCGCGCCGATCTGGTGCCCAACCTTGTCGCATTAGTGAAAAGCTACGATGAATACGAGCAACGCACCCTCATTGACATCACGGAGGCACGCGCCAAGAAAGCCGCTGTCGCCAAGGTCAACATGGAGAATTACACCGAAAGCGACCTACAGGACTTCCAAGCCACCCAAGACGCATTGGATGAGTCGCTGAACCGCCTCATGGTCTCCGTCGAGGACTATCCCGACTTGAAGGCCAACACGAACTACCTCGCCCTGCAAGCCCAGCTGGCAGGCTGCGAGAACCGCATCCTCACGGAGCGCGAGCGCTTCAACGATGCCGCAAGAGACTATAACCAATGTATCCGCAGGTTCCCCAGAAACATCATCGCCAACATGTTTGGCTTCGAGAAACGGCCTTATTTCGAGGCCACTACAGAGAATGCCAACGCCGCGCCGAAGACGTTCTAAAGTGCCACACACTTAAAAAGAATCGGGCGGAACCCCATGAGGGTTCCGCCCGATTTCTTTCTACGCCGTTACGGATTAGGCTTGAGCAGTAGGGGCACCCATACTGAACGGGGCAATGCCGCCGCCGTCATTGATGGGACCAAACTGCTGCTCGTATTTGGCGATATTGTCGGCTAAAGCCTTGTAGAGGCGCTTGGCGTTGATGGGGTTCATGATGACTCTTGAACGGACCTTCGCTTTAGGCGATCCAGGCATCATCTGCGCAAAGTCAACGATGAACTCATTGGGTGAGTGGGTGATGATGGCCAGATTGGAATACTTGCCTTCAGCCACTTCGTCGCTGATTTCGATATTCAGTTGGTTCTTCTGGTTGTTTTCCATAGTGTTATCCTATTAATAAGCGGGGACAGCCCTACAGCCATCCCCGCTTGATTCAACATAAGTATTAAACCGCGGCCTTTTCTTGCAGTGCCTCGTATTCCTCACGAGAGCCTACAATCAAGTCCTCATACTCGCGCAGACCTGTGCCGGCAGGAATCTTGTGACCCACAATCACATTCTCCTTCATACCCAGCAGGTAGTCGGTCTTCGCCATGATAGCGGCATTGGTCAATACCTTGGTGGTCTCCTGGAAGGAGGCTGCCGAGATGAAGCTATCGGTGACCAAGGCTGCGCGGGTGATACCTTGCAGCACTTGAGTAGCCGTAGCCGGACGTGCAGGACGCACGGTGGGCAGCTTCATGTCCTTACGCTTCAGTGCAGACTCTTCCTCGCGCAGCTTCATAGCCGAAACAATCTCACCCTTCTGCAGCTTTTCGGAAGCGCCGTTATCCTCCACGAAGAACTTGCCGTAGATGTCGTCGTTCTCCTCTTGGAAGGTCAGCTTGTTGACCAGCTCACCTTGCAGGAAACGGGTGTCGCCCGGATCGAGAATCTCAACCTTGCGCATCATCTGACGCACAATCACCTCGAAGTGCTTGTCGTTGATAACCACACCTTGCTGACGATAGACGCTCTGGGCCTCGTTGACGATATACTCTTGCACCTTGGCAGGACCACTGATGGCAAGGATGCTGGCAGGAGTGATGACACCTTCCGAAAGCGGTTGACCTGCTTTCACGAAGTCGTTCTCCTGAGCCAGAATCTGCTTCGAGGTCGGGATGAGGTAACGCTTCTCCTCGCCCGTCTTGGCAGTGACCACAACCTCACGGTTGCCACGCTTCAGTTTCTTCTCAAGGTGGACGATACCGTCGATTTCGGACACGATGGCCGGGTCGATGGAGTTACGGGCCTCAAACAGCTCTTGCACACGTGGCAGACCACCCGTGATATCACCGCCGCCAGATACGTTACGCGGGATACGCACCAGTTGGTCACCAGCACTGATGCTATCGCCTTCCTCCACAACAACGTGGGCATCGACAGGCAAGTCGTAGGAGACAACCACCTCGCCGCTGTCGCTCACAATCTCAATGAGAGGATTGCGTGCACCAACGCCACGACGACCCTCGATGATGACACGCTCGACGAAGCCCGTCTCAGCGATGGTCTCATTACGGAAGGTCACACCCTCGATGACATTCTGGAAGCGAACCTTACCACTATGCTCTGAGATAATGGTGGCGTTGTAGGGATCCCATTCGCAAATCTTGTCGCCCCTCTTCACCTGGTCGCCCGACTTGAAATACAGTTTGGCACCATAGGGGATGTTGGTCGTCATCAAGACGACACCGGTATTGTTGTCATGCAGTTTCAACTCAGCGGAACGGCCAATGACGACTTGGTAGCTGTCATTCTCCTTCTGGACTTCGACAGAACGCAATTCCTCTATTTCAAGATAACCGTCGTACTTGGCTTCGGTGCTGTTGGCCACCAGACCCTTCGAAGCCTTACCACCGGAGTGGAAGGTACGCAAGGTCAGCTGAGTACCAGGCTCACCGATAGACTGTGCCGCGATAACACCCACAGCCTCGCCCTTCTGCACCAACTTGGCCGAAGACAGATTGCGTCCGTAGCAGTTGGCGCATACACCGCGCTTCGACTCGCACGTCAACACGGAACGAATCTCGACGCTATCCAAAGGCGACTCGTCGATGGCTTCAGCAATAGTTTCGTTGATTTCCTCGCCGCTGGCGACGATAAGATCACCCGTCTGAGGATGGAACACGTCATGCAAAGCCACACGACCCAGAATACGGTCATACAATAAGGAGTGCTTGCCGGGTTCCTTGATTTCCTCACCGCGGCTGATGGTCATACCACGCAGCGTACCGCAGTCCTTCTCGGTGATGATGACATCATGGGCCACATCGACGAGACGACGGGTCAGATATCCAGCGTCAGCAGTCTTCAAAGCGGTATCGGCAAGACCCTTACGGGCACCGTGAGTGGAAATGAAGTATTCCAACACGGACAGACCTTCCTGGAAATTGGAAAGGATGGGGTTCTCAATGATTTCAGCACCACCCGAACCTGCTTTCATAGGCTTAGCCATCAGACCTCTCATACCACAAAGCTGTGACACCTGAGCCTCGGAACCACGAGCACCCGAGTGAAGCATCATGTATACAGGATTGAAACCTTGGTCATCGCTCGACAACACCTTCATCACCGCTTGGGTCAGGCTGGAGTTGACTTCAGTCCAAAGGTCAACAATCTGGTTATAGCGTTCGTTGGGACCCATGAAACCCATCTTCTCATACTCACGGATTTCGGCAGCTTTGGCGTTGGCATCGTCAATGAGTTTGCCCTTCACTTCGGGAACAAGAACGTTACCCAAATTGAACGACAAGCCACCTTTGTAAGCCTGATAGTAACCCATGTTCTTGATGTCGTCAAGGAACTTGGTGGTTACGGCAGTACCTTCCATACGCACCATGTCGCCGACGATGGAACGCAGGGATTTCTTGGTAAGCAGCTCGTTGATGAATCCGAAGTCATCAGGAACCACCTGATTGAAGATTACACGACCCACAGTGGTTTCGACCAGCTTCTTAACCAACTTGTCGCCTTCGCGCACATTCACGCGAACCTTAATGACAGCATGCATATCGGCACGACCTTCATTGTGGGCGATGATTACCTCTTCAGGCGAGTAGAACGACATACCCTCACCCTTCACAGGATGCTCGGGTGTGCTCTTACGAGGCTTAGTGATATAATACAGACCCAAAACCATATCCTGCGAAGGCAGCGTGATAGGTGCGCCGTTCGAGGGGTTCAGGATGTTGTGCGATGCCAGCATCAGAATCTGAGCTTCCAGAACGGCGGCGTTGCCCAACGGTACGTGGACTGCCATCTGGTCACCGTCGAAGTCTGCGTTGAAAGCCGTACAGACCAATGGGTGCAGGCGAATGGCTTTACCTTCGATAAGCTTTGGCTGGAAGGCCTGGATACCCAGACGGTGCAGCGTAGGAGCACGGTTCAACAGAATCGGATGACCTTTCAGTATGTTCTCAAGGATGTCGTACACGACAGGATCCTTGCGGTCGACAATCTTCTTAGCCGACTTAACCGTCTTAACGATGCCGCGCTCGATGAGCTTGCGAATCACGAAAGGTTTGAACAACTCGGCTGCCATATCCTTAGGCAGACCGCATTCGTTCATGTTCAAGTCAGGACCAACCACGATAACTGAACGGCCTGAGTAGTCGACACGTTTACCGAGCAGGTTTTGACGGAAACGGCCTTGCTTACCCTTCAAGCTATCGCTCAAAGATTTGAGCGGGCGGTTAGAATCGGTCTTCACTGCACTCGACTTACGCGAGTTGTCGAACAGCGAGTCAACGGCCTCTTGCAACATACGCTTTTCGTTACGCATGATGACGTCAGGAGCGTTAATTTCGATGAGTCGCTTCAAACGATTGTTACGAATGATGACGCGACGATAGAGGTCGTTCAGGTCGGAAGTGGCGAAACGTCCACCATCCAACGGCACCAGAGGACGCAAGTCGGGCGGGGTCACCGGAATCACCTTCATAATCATCCACTCGGGGCGGTTCACCATGTGGCGGTTGGCCTCACGGAAAGCCTCAAACACCTGCAGGCGCTTCAGCAGCTCCTGTTTCTTCTGTTGCGCCTTCACCTCATTGGCTTCGGCACGGAGGCGGTTGGCCTCCTCATCGATATTGAGTCGTGCAAGCAGGTCGTACAAGGCATCAGCACCCATCTTGGCGATGAACTTGTTCGGATCGTCCTCTTTGAGATATTGGTTCTCAATGGGGAGTGTCTCCATCAGTTCAAGATATTCTTCTTCCGTTAGGAATTCGTTCTTCGTCACCTTACGGCCTTCGTTGTCGTTCGGAATCGGAACGCCTTCCAATGCGCCGCCTTGAACCACAATGTAACGCTCATAATAAATGATAGCGTCAAGTTTCTTAGTCGGGATACCCAGCAAAGCGCCAATCTTGTTAGGCAACGAACGGAAATACCAGATGTGGGCGACGGGAACCACCAATGAGATGTGTCCCATACGCTCACGACGGACTTTTTTCTCAGTCACCTCAACACCACAGTGGTCGCAAATGATGTTCTTGTAACGGATGCGTTTGTATTTACCGCAATGACATTCCCAGTCTTTCACCGGTCCGAAAATCCTTTCGCAGAACAAACCGTCACGTTCAGGCTTGTATGTGCGATAGTTGATGGTTTCAGGTTTCAACACTTCACCATGCGAACGTGAAAGGATTGATTCGGGCGATGCCAAACTAACAGTGATGCTGTCGAAATTGCTGTTTACTATGTTGTTATTCACCATATTCTATCCAATTATTGTCGTTATACAATACATCAGTTCAAGACTTTACCTTTCTTATCTTTAAAGGTAATCTCCAAGCCTAAGCCACGGAGTTCGTGAATCAACACATTGAAGGACTCAGGGATGCTCGGGACAGGCATATTGTCGCCCTTTACAATAGCCTCGTATGCCTTGGCTCGTCCATTCACGTCATCTGACTTCACAGTCAGGATTTCCTGAAGGACGTTGCTGGCACCGAAGGCCTCAAGGGCCCAGACCTCCATTTCACCGAAACGCTGACCACCGAACTGGGCTTTACCGCCAAGAGGCTGCTGCGTAATCAGTGAGTAAGGTCCAATGGAACGGGCATGCATTTTGTCGTCAACCATGTGGTGCAACTTCAGCATGTAGATGTAACCCACAGTGGCAGGCTGGTCGAAAGGCTCGCCAGTCTCACCGTCGTAAAGTTGCATACGTCCGTTAGCTGGCAGTCCAGCCTTCTCCATGTATTCGTTAATCTCGTCAAGAGTAGCACCATCGAAAATTGGGGTGGCGAACTTCAGGCCAAGTTCATGTCCAGCCCATCCGAGCACAGTCTCATAAATCTGACCGAGGTTCATACGCGAAGGCACACCCAAAGGATTCAGCACGATGTCAACCGGTGTACCGTCAGCAAGGAAAGGCATATCCTCAGCACGCACGATACGCGAAACGATACCCTTGTTACCGTGACGACCGGCCATCTTGTCACCAATCATCAGCTTGCGCTTCTTGGCCACGTAGACCTTGGCCATCTGCACGATGCCATTAGGCAACTCGTCACCGACGCTGGCCACATACTTCTCGCGGTTGTAGCGGCCTTCAATCTCTTTGTGCTTCACGGTGTAGTTGTCGATAATGGCTCCAATCATCTTGTTGACTTTTTCGTCAGCTGTCCACTTATTGGGATTGACAGTCATGTAGTCGATGTCCATCAAAGACTTTGTCGTGAACTTCGCTTTCTTGGGAATCAACGGCTCCTTAAAGTTATTGTTGACACCAGTAGACACACGACCGTTGAGCAATACCATCAGTTTTTCAACCAACAGTTCCTTCAAGGCATTCAATTCCTTGTTGCACGCGGCATCAATCTTTGCAATGTCTTCCTTGTCTTTGGCGCGGGTCTTACGATCTTTCTGAAGACGCGAAAAGAGGCGCTTGCCAATTACCACGCCCTTCATCGAAGGACCAGCTTTCAGTGAGGCATTCTTCACGTCGCCAGCCTTGTCGCCGAAGATGGCGCGAAGCAGTTTCTCCTCAGGTGTCGGATCAGTTTCGCCCTTCGGGGTAATCTTACCCACAAGGATATCGCCTTCCTTCACCTCGGCACCCACACGAATGATACCATGTTCGTCCAAATCCTTTGTAGCATCGGCACTCACGTTAGGAATGTCGTTGGTCAGCTCTTCCAGACCACGCTTCGTATCACGCACTTCAAGGGTGAATTCCTCAATGTGAACTGAGGTGAACAAATCTTCCTTGACGATACGTTCCGAAATCACGATAGCATCCTCATAGTTGTATCCTTTCCAAGGCATAAAGGCCACCTTCAAGTTGCGGCCCAAGGCCAAGTCGCCGTTTTGGGTGGCGTAGCCTTCCGTCAAAATTTGACCGGTGGTCACATGGTCACCCTTGCGAACAATAGGCTTAATGTTGATGCTTGTATTTTGGTTTGTACGGGCATACTTGGTAAGGACATAAGTCTTCACGTCATCGTCAAAACTCACAAGACGTTGATCATCGGTACGATCGTAACGGATGACAATCTTCTTTGAGTCGACGAAGATGACTTCACCTTCTCCTTCAGCGGTAATCAAGACACGAGAATCGCGAGCTACCGAACGCTCAATACCCGTACCCACGATGGGGCTTTCGGGATTCATCAGCGGCACGGCTTGACGCATCATGTTCGATCCCATCAAAGCACGATTGGCGTCGTCATGCTCCAAGAAAGGAATCAAAGAAGCAGCGATAGAAGCAATCTGGTTGGGACCGACATCCATCAGCTGAATCTCGTCGGGAGTTACGATAGGATAGTCAGCAATGTAGCGGGCTTTGATATTCTGGTCGATGAAACGTCCGTCTTTGTCAACAGGCGTAGTGGCCTGGGCAATGATTTTATCTTCTTCTAATTCGGCAGTAAGGTAAACTGGCTTCTTGCGGAAGTCGACCACACCGTCATGCACCTCGCGATAAGGTGTCTCAATGAAACCAAGGTCGTTGATTTTAGCGAACACGCAGAGGGACGAAATCAGACCGATATTCGGACCTTCAGGGGTCTCAATGGTACAGAGACGACCATAGTGCGTGTAGTGAACGTCACGCACCTCGAATCCAGCGCGGTCACGTGACAGACCACCAGGACCCAAAGCGGAAATACGACGCTTGTGCGTGATTTCCGACAACGGGTTGGTTTGATCCATAAACTGTGAAAGTTGGTTGGTGCCGAAGAACGAGTTGATGACCGACGATAGCGTTTTAGCATTAATCAAGTCGATAGGAGTGAACACCTCATTGTCACGAACATTCATGCGTTCACGAATGGTACGCGACATACGAGCCAAACCCACGCCGAACTGAGCGGCGAGTTGCTCGCCCACCGTACGAATACGGCGGTTGCTCAAGTGGTCGATATCATCAATTTCAGCCTTGCTGCTCAACAGTTCAACCAAATATTTAATGATAGCGATAATGTCTTCCTTGGTCAGCACTTTCACATCTGAAGGAATAGTGAGGCCAAGTTTGCGGTTGATACGGTAACGACCCACCAATCCAAGGTCATATCTCTTGTCAGAGAAGAACAACTTGTCGATGATACCACGAGCCGTCTCCTCATCGGGTGGCTCTGCGTTACGCAGTTGGCGATAGATATATTCAACAGCTTCTTTCTCTGAATTACAAGTGTCTTTCTCTAAAGTTTTGAAGATGACAGAGTAATCCGAAAAACGATCGTTTTCGTCGCGGGTCTCCTCCGGATGGAGAAGCACGGTCTTCACACCGCTATCCACGATGCGCTGGATATGTTCATCTTCCAACACCGTGTCACGTTCGAGGATGATTTCGTTACGTTCGATGGAAACTAGTTCACCGGTATCCTCGTTGACGAAATCCTCAAGATAAGAATGAACCACACGGGCTGCCAGTTTACGGCCTAACACACGCTTCAAACCAGCCTTCGAGACCTTCACTTCCTCAGCGAGGTTGAAGATGTCGAGGATATCCTTATCGGTCTCATAGCCGATGGCACGCAGCAAAGTAGTGATAGGCAATTTTTTCTTGCGGTCGATGTAGGCATACATCACGTTGTTGATGTCAGTCGAGAACTCCATCCAAGCACCCTTGAAGGGAATGATACGGGCGGAGTACAGCATCGTACCGTTGGAGTGTTGGCTCTGTCCGAAAAACACGCCAGGCGAGCGGTGCAACTGTGAAACGACCACACGCTCAGCGCCATTGATGACAAAAGTGCCACGAGGCGTCATGTAGGGAATCATGCCTAAATAGACGTCTTGAACGACAGTTTCAAAATCTTCATGTTCCTCGTCGTTGCACGACAGTCTCAGTTTGGCTTTCAGAGGAACACTATATGTGAGTCCTCGTTCGATGCATTCTGGTATGGAATAGCGGGGAGCATCGATATAATAATCGAGAAACTCTAATGTAAAATTACCCCTTGCGTCGGTAATGGGGAAGTTTTCGGCGAAAACCTTGTACAGACCTTCATTTTTCCGGTTATCGGGATTAGTCTCCAATTGGAAGAAATCCTGGAAAGACTGGAGCTGAATATCAAGGAAATCAGGGTAGTCGAAAGGCTTCTTGATGGAAGCGAAGCTGATTCTTTCAGTTGATTTTGTAGCCAAAATAGTTGTTTTTTTAGTGATGAAACGGGAAAGACGAACTAAAGGGAAAAGGGAGCTTTCGCTATAAGCGAAAAATCGACACCAAACCTCAGACCCGAATTTTCACACGGATCTGAGGTTGAATGCCGTTGTTAACGGATACGAATCCTATTTATTTCACTTCGACCTCTGCACCAGCCTCTTCGAGTTGAGCCTTCAGTGCATTGGCTTCGTCTTTGCTCACGCCTTCCTTGATGGCCTTAGGAGCTGCATCGACAAGCTCCTTGGCTTCCTTCAGTCCGAGGCTCGTGAGTTCCTTCACCAGCTTCACGACGGCCAACTTCTGGGCACCAGCGGATTTCAGGATGACATCGAAAGAAGTCTTTTCTTCCACGGCGGCAGCGGCAGCTGCACCAGGGGCGGCAGCGACTGCAACAGCAGCGGCTGCGGGTTCGATACCGTATTCTTCCTTCAGGATGTTAGCGAGTTCGTTCACTTCCTTCACGGTAAGATTGACTAATTGTTCAGCAAAAGCTTTAAGATCTGCCATTTTACTATTATTTTTAATTGTTAATACTTGCTTTGTTTTTCCGAATGAATCTCACATTCAATTTATCTTATTCTGGTCTTTCCGACAGGGTTTCAAGCACTCCGCTCAGTTTCTGTCCACCCGATTGCAAGGCACTGATGACATTCTTCATCGGCGATTGCAGTAAGGCAATGACATCGGCGATGAGATCGTTCTTCGACTTGATGTTGCACAAAGCATCAATCATGTCGTCGCCAACGTAGCAACACTCCTCAATGAAGGCTCCCTTCAGGATAGGACGGTCGCTGTTCTTACGGAAATTCTTGATAAGTTTGGCGGGAGCGTTACCGGTCTCGCAAAACATCACGGCTGTTTGTCCTTTCAGAACATCATAAAGACTTTCATAGTCCTTACCCATGCGTTCCATAGCCTTATGGAAGAGGGCGTTCTTGACAACAACCAGTTTCACACCGCTGTTGAAGCATTGCCTTCTGAGCTGGCTCGTTTTCTCGGCATTCAAGTCGGAGATGTCAGTCAGATAGAAATTCGGGCAAGCCTGAAGCTGGCCAAGCATGGAGTCGATGAGGACTTGTTTATCTTCTTTTCTCATTTCAACAAATTCCTTTCAATTTAGTTTGACACTGATTTGACATCGATCTGCACACCCGGGCTCATCGTGCTAGAGATATAGATGCTCTTCACATACGTACCTTTAGCAGCGGCTGGTTTCAACTTGATAACGGTTTGGATCAACTCCTTGGCGTTATCAAAAATCTGTTCCGGAGAGAAGCTCACTTTAGCGACTCCAGCAGCAATGATGCCGTACTTGTCGACCTTGAAGTCGATCTTACCGGCTTTCACTTCTTGAACAGCCTTTGCGACGTCCATCGTAACAGTACCTGTCTTGGGGTTCGGCATCAAGCCGCGAGGACCGAGGATACGGCCCAGGGCACCCACCTTAGGCATAATGTTAGGAGTGGTGATCACAACGTCAATATCGGTCCAACCGTCCTTGATCTTTTGGATGTATTCATCCAGACCAACGTAATCAGCACCAGCGTCTAAAGCTTCTTGAGCCTTGTCCGGGTTGCAGAGCACCAAGACGCGGACGACCTTACCAGTGCCGTGGGGCAGCGTCACCGAGCCGCGGACCATCTGATTGGCCTTGCGGGGGTCGACACCCAAACGGATGTTCAAGTCAACCGAAGCATCAAACTTGCTGTAAGTGATCTGTTTTACGATATTAACTGCTTCATTCAAGGAGTAAC
>CAMYYB010000023.1 GCA_947303335.1 uncultured Bacteroidales bacterium
CATTAAAATATAGGAATGAAGACAAAATGATAGCCAAGTATGTTGCCAAGAAACAGAAAGAAGGCGACACCCGCGACGCAGAAGTTATAGCGTTGGAATACAACGACACGGTGATTTATCCCGACAAGGTTCGGCTGAATTGCTATTATTACCACAATTATTCTTTCATTAAGGATATTCAGATGATATTTTGCACGATGTTATGGAAGAAGATGGATTATGCAGGGGAGAGGATTTGAGGAAACTGTCGAAACGCATAGACACACTTTTTGGGACAGTATCGCTTACCTCAAATCCACCACCATAGTGACGGGAAGGCTTTGCGAGCATACCACGCCCACGCCGTTCTGCACATTGGAATACACCTGGATGGGCTCGGTGAACAAGGCTAACAGGTCGTCGGCGTAATCATAACTTGAGTAGGATTTGGCGAACTGATACAGGGAATAGTCCACCTTCGTCACCTCCATGACCAAAGGCTGGTAATAATAACTTTCAACCGGTTGAATAATGGAACTCATGCTAATTGCATATTGCGACCCGTCAAAATAGGCATCGTTGAACATATTATATTTGCCGCTACCGTAGTAGTCACTCCCTCCAAATAAGTCGTCCACATGCACGATGTTCATAAAGTCGGCAAACACCGGGTCAGTGGTCGTGAAGTGGGACAAGCCCTCCTGGGGACAGAGATTGTAATAGTCATTGCCCGTCGGGTCGTCAATCTTCAATGAGAGATAGGCGGTAGCAAGTCCGTCACCATCAGGGCTGGCCTCGACACGGATGGTGTCGAAGCTGATGACGTTGGGGGCGTAAGGGATGGTGGTTTCAGCCACCGCCACCTCGTCAAACTCGCTCGAGCTCACCTCGAAACGAAGCTGGTCGCCCTCGCAGAGGATATACTCGCCCTCGCAATAGACAAAGGCATAACGCGGACGCTCTTCCTCGTGTGATTCATCCGTCTCCGGATCATACGCCCAATAGGTTTCCATAACTACCGAATCACGCACCTGAAGGGCTTCCTTGAAGACGCCGTTCACATACAGGTCGACATGGACATCCTTCACGCGAAAATCGGTTTCGGTAGTGATGTAGAACGAGCTTTTCTCCACACTGAGGCGGGCTGGCTCGCCCACATGCTGGATGCCATTCACCACCATCAATGGCTCCGGGGCGATGTCTTCATACAATATTTCCTTTTCGCAGGCGGTCAGTCCCGCCATCAAAACGCTGAGTATTATTAATTTGATGTGTTTCATGGGATGCATTGATTAAAGGTTACCATTTATATTGCAAGCTTACGGTCGGGATGATGGGGAAGATGCATATCTGACGCAAGGTTTTGACTTGTTGAACCTCCCCCGTCGGAGAATACCAAGTATAATCACGCGGGAAGACGATAAACGGGTTGTTGTGGCACAGGACGTTGTAGATGTTGATGCTGAAGATGCGCTCGCAGTGCTTCTTTTGCTTGTGGAAATTGACCACAAGGTCAAGGCGTTGGTAGCTGTTGAAGCGGTAGTTGTTGCGGCTCTCGACGTGCTGCACCGCGCTCGGGTCGGAATAATTGTTATTGTAAAGCCCCAAGGCATGATAGCCTTGCAGCGGCAGGGTGGCGCAGTTGCCCGTGCTGTAAATCCAGGTGGCTCCCATGTCGATGCGCTTGTTGAACTCGTACATCAGCACAATGTTGAGGTCGTGCCGGCGGTCGTACTTGGCGGGAAACACCTTGCCGAAGTTGAGTTCCTGTCCGGGACGGTTGAAGAGGCGGTCGGAGTGCGACCAGGTGTAGCCCACCCAGCCGGTGAACTTGCCCACCTGCTTCTGGGCAAACAGCTCGATGCCATACGACCAGCCATCACCCATCACCACCTTGTCCTGCCAGTCGGTCTGGTCGAGTGTGAAGAACGAGGAGCCGTCCTTGTATTCCATCACGTTGTGCATCTTCTTGTAGTAGCCCTCCACCGAGAACTCGAAGCCTTTCCAGTCGTAGAAGGCGCCCACCGCCACCTGATGGGCATTCATCGGGACGATGTTGCCCGTCACCGGCACCCAGAGGTCGGTGGGCAGACTGATGGCGTTGCTCGAAAGCAGGTGGATATACTGGCTCATGTAGGCATAACCCGCTTTCAGGGAGAAGTTCTCCGTCACCAAGGCCCTCATGCTCACACGAGGCTGAAGGCTGTGATAGGTCTTATGGTCAACGCTGAAAGTGGAGTAATGCAGTCCGGCGTTCAGCTTGAAGAAGTTGCTGATGTCCCAGTTGTCTTCCACGTACAAGTCGGTCTCCAAAGCCCTAATGCGGGCGTCGTTCGTCACGCTGTCGAAGGCAAACTCCGTCTGCTGGTTTTCAGTCTCCTTCATGTGGATGGCTGTAGTGGTCGGGCTGTAGGTATGATAGGTGAGGTTGGCTCCAAACTTCATGTCGTGGCTCTCAGCAGGTTTGTAGTCGAAGTCGACTTTGGCACTTCCGTCGTAGATGCCTGAATGCACCCCAAGATCCATGCTTTCTGTGGAGCTCGTTTGAGGTCCGCTCCATTCGGTGCCATAGCCTGCGCCCATGCTGTGGCGATACTGGGTGTAGGCCCCCGTGACGTTCATGAAGAGGTTGGGCTGAATCACATGGTTCCAGCGCAAGGCGGCCACGCGGTTGCCCCATTTCCAGTCGAGGTTGAGCTGCTCCAAATAGTTGGTCCCGCCCTCAGTATAGCTCTGATCCTCTTTGAATTTCATCTTTGCATACACCTTGTCGTCGCCCGAATAGATGCTGAGGAAGAGGCGGTCCTTGTCGGAGAACTTGTGGTTCACCTTCAGGTTGAGGTCGTAGAAATAGTAGCCCGCCCAGGCGCTGTTCTTCCCCGATTCGGCCTCTTGTTTGGCCAGTATGTTGGCCAAAGGAGCAGTAATCAAATCGTAATAGGTGCGCCTGAACGAGAGGTTGAACGAGGTCTTCCCTTTGACGATGGGGCCTTCCACGTTCACCTTCGAGGCAATCAGGCCGATGCTGAGGTTGGCGTGATACTCGTGCATGTCGCCGTCCTTCATGCGGACATCCACCACCGACGACAGGCGGCCTCCGAAACGCGCCGGGAAGTTACCTTTATATAAGGTGACGTTCTTGATGGCATCCGAGTTGAAGGCCGAGAAGAAGCCTGCCGCATGGTTCACGTTGTAGAGCGGGACACCGTCCAAGAGAATCAGATTCTCGTCGGGGCCACCGCCACGCACATACATTCCAGCTGAGCCTTCCGTACCGCTCTGCACGCCGGGCAGCAGCTGCAGCGCCTTGATGACATCCGTCTCACCAAACAGGGCCGGTACCTTCTTCATCTGCATGATAGGCAGTTCGATGGTGCTCATCTGGGTGCCTTTCACGTTGCTCTCCATCGCCCTTGCCGTCACCGTCACCTCGTCCAACTGGTTCGACTGGGTCACAGCGATGTTGATTACCGTGTCGTTCTTCAAGTTGAAAGTTGCATCGTAAGGCTGAAAACCCACGAACGAAGCCTTCAGGTAGACCTGTCCCTCGTTCAGCTTCAAGGTGTAATACCCGAAGTTGTTGGTCACCGTCCCCTTCATGGTGGATGCCTCATACACCGAAGCGCCGATGAGCGTCTCCTGGCTCTTGCCGTCGGTGACGTAGCCGCTGACGGTGTGCGTCTTGGATGGGCTTTGCGCCACCGCCACGCCCACAGGCAGCAGCAACGTGAGCAGCCCGATGAATGAAACCTTCCTTTGATGATTAAAATGCCACATACTATTCTGTTTTTATGATTATTCAGGTTGTTTTATTTCCCACTTCAACGGACTAAACGGTGATTTATTATACTTCGTTGCTTAATTTTCCGCTTCAATGGACAAAACTGCGATTTGTTGTATTTCCCTCCTCCCCTCGTGTTGAGCCGTTACATCAGTCTCCGTTTTCAAGTTCCCGACTCCGTTTAAGCTGTCCTTCCAGAACGTTTTTATTCAGTTCTCTAAATTATTGATAATAAGCATGATAAAAAAGTCTATATTATAGGGTAAAAATACCCGGGGTTTTTAGGGTAAAATACCCGGGTGTTTTGGGGTAAAACCCCCGGGGGGGGTGCTCCTGTGTAGACAGGCTTGCTGGCAGTAACATCCCTGTTGCAACCAGAATCGATAATACAATGGTTTTCTTTCTCGTATTGTCCATTTTTTCTTCTTTTAGTATTTATTTAATTTGTTAGTAACTGATTCCGAACTATTTAACAGATACGCCTGCCGCCAACACCAAACAAAAGAAGCGTGCGCTGTGTTATATCACATCGTACTTGAAGGTCGTAGGATACCCAAAATAAGGAATGTAATAACAGCCCACGCTATAGTGCGGAGCAGTTATACAACCTCCTTATTTTTTGGCTTGAAAATTTCCTACGTTCTCAAGTACAAGGAAGCATAACGCTTCTAATTATTCAATATGTCACGAACTGGCGAACCAATTCGAGGGCAAAAATAGAGAAAAATTCATTGAACCATTAGACTTCTCTCAAAATATGTGTATTTTTGCAGAAAATTACCGTTAAGATGGATGTCATTAGATACATAAACTGTTGTATCGTGGAGTTTGGCCGCAGGTTGGGACTGGAGCCTAAATGGGCATGCCGTTACCTTTATCTTCATGGCGGATTGGAATTCTTAGACAAGAACTATCAAGCCGAACATTTGCTGCCTTTAGACGACACTATCGACGACTTGATTTCTTATTGCAAAAGGCATGGAGGTACTTTGGAATGATACTTTATCATGGCACAAACGCCCAATTTGACGGTATTGACCTATCAAAATGCAGCCCCAAGCAATACAGCATTTGAAGAGATTATGAACGAGAATGAGTTTCAATTTGTGATGGACTGCGATGTGGAATCGTTGGTGTCATTTTTACAAGAGGATTACCATTTGCCCTTGTCCGAGGCTTTTGAAAAGGTGTATGGCTCCAAGATTTTCGAGAAACTAAAAGACAGAAAAACAGGCTTATATCTGCAAAGCCCTGCTTACATTTACACCTTTTTGACAGAAGAATTGCGTGAACAACATAAAAAAGTCTAACTTTGCATGGTTTTTTATAGCCTAAATTGAATATAATTGATTAAAAATCATAAATTTACAAAAATGGAAAAGATTAAAGTAGGTATCAATGGTTTCGGCCGCATCGGCCGTAACGTGTTCCGCATCATCTGCGAACGTCCGAACTTAGAAATCGTGGGCGTCAACGACCTGACGAGCACCAAGGTGCTGGCCCACCTGTTGAAATACGACTCCACCCAGGGCAAGTTCCCCGGCACCGTGGAATATGACGAGACCGCTCTCATCGTCAACGGCGTGCGTATCCCCGTCACGGCCGAGCGCTCGCCGCTGAACATCAAGTGGGGCAAGACCCCCGACGTGGTGGTTGAGTCCACCGGCGTGTTCCGCTCGAAGGAAAGCAGCAAGGGCGGCTATGGCGACCACCTGAAGGCTGGTGCCAAGAAGGTCATCCTCTCCGCTCCCTCGAAGGACGCCATCGACGCCACCGTCGTGGTCGGCGTGAACAACAACGACCTGACCGACGATGTGGAATGCGTCAGCAACGCTTCCTGCACCACCAACTGCCTGGCTCCTGTCGCAAAGGTGTTGAACGACCGTTTCGGCATCGAGCAGGGCTACATCACCACCATCCACAGCTACACCAACGACCAAGTCATCCTCGACGGTCCGCACAGCGACCTGCGTCGTGCCCGTAGCGCCGCTATGTCGCAAATCCCCACCACTACTGGTGCCGCTAAGGCTGTGGGTATCGTCATCCCTGAACTGAATGGCAAACTCGATGGTATCGCCGTCCGTGTTCCTACACCTACCGGTTCACTCGTCGACCTCGTCTGCACACTGAAGACCGAAGCCACAAAGGAAGAGATCAACGCCGCCATGAAGGAGGCCGCTGAAGGCCCCATGAAGGGTGTCCTCGAATATACTGAAGACCCGATTGTGAGCTGCGACGTCATCCACAACCCCCACAGCAGCATCTTCGATGCCCAGAGCACGATGGTGATGGGCAAGATGGTGAAGATCATGTCGTGGTATGATAACGAATGGGGTTATTCCAACCGCATGGTGGATCTTATTGAGATGATGAAGTACTGATTGGAATTTGCCTGCGGCAAAGAAATCTGAAGAAAATCTTTAATCGATGACTTTTGATAAATTTTGAAATTGATTTTTGATAAATTTCTTGCGAAGCAATACCCAAAAACCAGTAGAGACGGCGCAAACCGTCTCTACTTTTTTATTTGACGATAGTGATGGAGCCTTGGAGATGTAGTTTCTCCTCCCCTGCTTCGCCTTGATAGGTGATGTCTGTGACGTAGAAATACGTTCCCTGCGGGCAGTCCTGATGGGTCTGTTTGCTCTTGCCGTCCCAACGGATGAGTGGGTCGTCACCGTCCCAAAGGATGTTGCCCCAACGGTTGAAAATGACTGTCTTTGCATTGATAATCAAATCGGCACCTGTGACTTTCGGCTCAAACACATCGTTGTAACCATCCCCATTGGGCGTGAAGACGTTGGGCAGGACGTAGGAGAACTCTTCAATTGGCTCCTCGTGCCCAATGCGCACCGTCCTGATGGCGGAATAGTTGACCAAAGGTCGCGGGAGGCCATCAATGGTATAATGCCCGAAGGTGCGGACGTAGTAACGGTAGGTGGCATCGCTCTCCACCTCGGTGTCGGTATATTCAAAGGCGGCTGTCGAAGCGATTCTAACGAAACGATTGTCCACCTCCTTGAAGACCTGGGTACTGTCGACGAGCCAGGGGACGGCCTCCGTCCATGTGAGGCGGGCTTCGCTAATGGCTCCGTTGGCGGTTAATATGACAGCTGAAGCTGTCGCACTCGACCCTATCAGCTGATGCTGGGCATCTCGCATCTCCACTTTAAATAATAAGGTATTCGCCACAGCCAAGTTGACGTTCGCGTCAAGGTAGCTCGTGTCGGTACCTTCGTAGACGATGCTGGTCTCGCCGTCGAGGATGCGGGTCAGGGTGTAGCTGTAGGGGGCTATGTATTGTTCGTCTATCTCTTTCGGTTGTGTCCAGCAGGCGACGACTTGGCCTGAGACGAGGTCGATGCTGTCGTTCGTGACATGGGTCATCAGGGGACTGTCGTTCTTCAGTTCCACACAGGCTGCATCGCTGACGATACTCAAAGTTCCATCGGGGAACTGGGCCAGAATACGGTATTCATACGAGACACCTTGCGAAAGGTTGGAATCGGTATAAGAGGTCGCAGAAACATCATTCAAAGTGGTGACAAGCTGGTATCCCTCTCGGATGCCTGTTTCGCAAGCATCGGGATTATAACCGTCACAGCCCGCTTTTCTATAGACAAGCAAAGCCACCACATTGGGGCAAGGATAAGGCGACCATGAAAGCTGTGCAGCGTTTCCCTGCATATCGGCAGCAAAGTTCTGCACCTTGGGAGCCATCACATTGATTGTTATCGTCTTGATATTGGTGAGGCTGACCGGCGAGCCGCTATCCTTCGCATGAACGACCACCTGATAAGGCGTGTTGCGGATATGGGCATAGTTGGTGTTCCACAAGAACTCCATCTGAGGCTGCATCCCGTATGCCGATTCAGGATTCAGTATGGCTGGGCTCACCGCAACCTCGAAGGGCGCACCTGAAGCCGTCAAAGTTACATTATCACCGTTAGGGTCAGAAGCTGAGATGATGAAATCGAGTTGTTCGCCTGCGATAAGGCAATATTGGTCGTCGCAATAGATTTGTGGCAAGTCGTTGTCGCAAGCGGATATGATAATCTGCATATCGCGCACCACAGAGCCAATCTTCACCCCGTGCCGCCACTCCTCCACCATGATGGCAACATTATATTCGCCTTGCATCACAGGGTTCTCCCAACGTAGCTCGCCCGTAAAGGGGTCTATCTCAAATGTCTGTGAGGCCTGCGGCAGTGTATAGCCCGCTATCTCAAGTCCGTCCTGCCCTTTGCAGGTCACCAATCGGTAACTCAGGCTGTCACCATCAGGGTCGTAGGCCGAGGGATTATGCAGGTAAAGCTTACCCACGCAGCCCCTATCCAAAGGCGGGTTAAGCAGTTGTGGAGAGTTATTATAGCCCAAGAACGGGTTGATAACCAGCTCCGTCTCAATGTGCATAGGCACCATCACCGAGTTTGGCACATTAACGACACCAAAATTGCGGTTAGCGTCCTCCATACTGATGGTATAAGAACCCGTGGAAGCGTAATTGTGAATGGCTTGATAGGTATTCAAGACGCAATCGTCGCCCAAATTGTGCCACTCGACTCGAGGAATATACTCCTCCGAACCATCGCCCCAGTTGACAAACAGGGAATCGCGTTGTTGCCATGCGGCATTGGGTACATTATAGGTCGTCAGGGTAAACTCGTAGGCATTGCCCCCTTTCCAAGTATAAGTAATCTCAGCTGCACGCTGGTGGGTTGCCTTTGCGGCAAAGGCGAAACAGAAGAGAAAACCAATGAGGAGCAATAATTTACGCATAGTTGCATTATCGAATTGACTTGCAAAGTTAGTATTTTTTGCTTAAACGATGTTGTTTTCAGAAAAATGGTTACTTTTGCAGTCATGGAACAAACAACGACCTTATATCATGGCAGCAATGTCAGAGTGGAAAAGCCCGAAATACTCGTTATGGGTTTCTACAAAGACTTTGGCTATGGTTTCTATTGCACAGGTTTTGAGAAACAAGCCCAAAAATGGGCACTTACCAAACGCGGCAACCACGTTGTTTCAACGTACAGCTTTCGAAAAGATGAGTCTTTGAAAACACTTTCATTTGCTGAAATGGCCGAAGAATGGCTTGATTTCGTTATCAACTGTAGACGAGGCATCAAACACGACTATGACATCGTGGAAGGTCCAATGGCCGATGACCAAATTTGGGACTACGTAGAAGACTTGATGGAAGGCAACATCACGAGAGAAGCCTTCTGGGTGCTGGCCAAATTCAAGCATCCAACGCATCAAATCGTTTTTTGCACAACAAAAGCTTTGGAGACCCTAACTTATGAAAGGAGTTATGAGTTATGACGAATGTGTTTTTTCCTGATGATAAAGTCTCCGCAAACGACCTCTATTTCGTCTGCTATATGATTGAACGCATTGCACGTCAATTAAAGCAACCTAACAAGTATGTGGTCAATGCGATGGGCCATGATGAATTGGCCAAAAAATTATCTTTGGCTGATGTGTTGCATTCCGAAAACCCTTTGGCTGTGGTTGCCGATTGGATTGACGAGTATCAACTGGAGCCTGGAAACTATGACGTTGAAGCCGTCAATCCAAAATTGTGCAGCAGCATTCCAACCCCCACCCAAATGGGAAAGGTTTACAAACGCCTTATCCTTAACACCCTACAGAATGATGAGGATTTTGCCGATGGCATCCTTCGCGTATACAACAATCCCATTTGCGAAACCATCGACAACTACAATAGCAGCGCCTATTATGAGCCTTCGCCTTATATCGCACGTAGCTATTACGCTGGCGGTTTCTAAGGCCTGGCCTATCTGATGCAAGAAAGGCGCACTCTTTTCAAATGCGCCCTTCTTCTTTTTCCATCCTTTATCCGAAACCTTACTTATTCTTCAAAAGGTCGCGAATCTCAGCGAGGAGTTCCTCTTGGGTCGGACCGGCGGGAGCGGCAGGAGTTTCCGGCTTCGGCTCTTCTTTTCTCTTCAGTTGATTAATGCCCTTGATGACCAAGAAGATGGAGAAGGCGATGATGAGGAAGTCGAACACGACTTGCAGAAAGTTACCCCAAGTCAGGCAGAGCGCAGGCTTGACGACAGTCTCTCCTTCCATAACAGCTTCGCGAATGACCCACTTCCAGTCGGTGAAGTTGAGGCCACCCGTGATGGCACCGATGAGCGGCATAATGATGTCGGACACCAACGAGGAAACGATTTTTCCAAATGCACCGCCGATGACCACACCGACAGCCATGTCCAAGACGTTGCCCTTCATGGCAAACTCTTTGAATTCTTGAATAAACTTACCCATGATGTTGAATTGTTGAATTGTTGATTGTTGATTTGTTGAATTGTTGTTTTCCGAATTATTTTTCAGCGCAAAGTTAGAAAGAAAAATAGTCGGTACGTAAAAAATGTTCATTTTTCCTCTACCTTTGCATCTCGTATGGACGACAAACGCTATCTTCTCAGCCTCATCAGCGAGGGCGAACATCAGCAGCAGGACTTCAAATACCGCGTTGACGATCCTTGCAAACTTGCCAAATCGGTCTCAGCTTTTGCCAATACCGACGGCGGACGGCTACTCATCGGTGTGCGCGACGACGGGCATCTCTCTGGTGTACGTAAAGAAGGAGAAATCTACGTCATGCATCAAGCGGCTTACAAGTACTGCCAACCCGAGGCGAGCGTCCGATTCGACACCTATCATGCTGATGGACGGACTATTGTCGTCGCCACAGTACCTCCTTCCGACAAGAAACCTATCTGTGCCCAAGACGAGGACGGGCACATACGAGCCTATATCCGCATCAACGACGAAAACATCGTTGCCTCTCCAGTCCTCTTCGCCCTATGGCGAGAATCGCAGCAAGTCCAGGGGGCGACTATCACCTACAACGACGACATCCGCAAGCTTTTAGACGTGATGCAAGGCCAGCAGACACTCAACCAAATTGTCCGACGCGCCAAACTTCCACGCCACAAGGTAATCACTCTTTTGGCGCATCTCATACGTTTCGGCACAGTTCGATGGGAATACGTTGAGAAACAGTTTGTTTTCAGCTTAGGATAGGACACTTTTCGAGTCTTAGCAGCTCCTGTTTGATATCCAGTCCGGAAGCATAACCCGTGAGAGAACCGTCAGAGCCAATCACACGATGGCAAGGGATGATGATAGCGATAGGGTTGCAGTGGATAGCTTGGCCGACCGCTTGTGCCGAGCGACAGTTGATGCGTTTGGCGACAGCCCCGTATGTAGTAGTTTGCCCGTATGGAATGGCCAACAACTCATGCCAGACTTTTTGTTGAAACAAAGTGCCTCGCGGATAGATGGGTGGGGTGAAATCAGGTTTATTCCCATTAAAATACAGATCAAGCCAACGACGAGTATCCTCAAAGACAAGCGATTGTTGGTTATCGGATAGGTTACGAGGCTCAGTTTTCTCTTGATGCTTTACAAAATGCAATTCTGTCAGCGAATGCCCATCGCTGACCAAGGTGATTATTCCGACAGGTGAATGATATTGTGCTGTTGTCATTTTTCCCAATCCATTTCTTCTGCTGCCAATGGTAGCGGGGTTTCTTCTTCTATTTGATAAGTGACAGGCTTATGGGTATTGTATAATGCAAGGAGGTTCTCGTTGAGCTTTAGCTCTACTTCAAGCATCGTGCGTTCCAAACGTTTGGGCGTCAGTTGGCATTCCCATACCACAATCACCTGCCAACCGTTTTCTTGCAGCACGCGATAGTTCTTCTGATCCCGCTCTTGATTGCGACGAATCTTCTTCACCCAAAACTCCCGATTCGACTGGGGGATCTTACAACATTTGGAGTCCCCTACAAAGCAATCTCTCCCCTCTCCACGTGAAGAAGGGTTGGGGGTGAGGTCATGTCCGTGCCAGAAGCACCCGTTGACAAAAATCGCTGTCCGATACTTCCGCATCACGATGTCAGGCTTCCCCGGAACACTCTTCACATTGAGCCGATAGCGATACCCATGCTTCCACAACCACTTCCGTACCTTCAGCTCAGGCTTGGTGTTGCGGCTGCGGATATGCGACATACAGCGGTGCCGTTGTTCGGGAGTCATCTTGTCGGTCATAACCTCACCAAATAAAGGGAATCACCTTGTATTTCACCCGTTGTTTGTACTCCCTGTAGCCCTCCAAACCTTGCTCTAAAACAGCCTCTTCATTGCGGATACGTTTAGCTATCAAAGGGAGATACAACAGCATAATAGCGAAGGAAACAGGCGATGCCAACACCAAAGGCATCATCAAGAAAAGAAGTGTAGTCGCCATATACATCGGATGGCGCACAACGCCATAAAGACCCGTGTCAACCACCTTTTGATGCTCTTGCACCTCGATAGTTCGCGAGAGATAGGTGTTCTCGCGCAGTACCTCTGCATAAAGCAGATAACACACGATAAAGATGCCCGCGGCAACCCATACCGCCCAATTAGGCAACACGGCCCATTGGAAACGCCAATTGAGGCCCGCAACGACAAATGCCGCCAAGAACAGCAAACCTGACAAAGCTACCACAGTCTTCTGCTCCTTTTCCTGCTCTTTGGCATTCAGCCTTTTGCGCAGCAGTTCAGGGTTCTTGACCATCATCACCAGTCCAGCAATGAACATAGGAACAAAAAGAATGCCCATCAGCAGCCAGCCTTGCCAATAGTGGAGCGACCCCGCAGGCAGGAAGATAAGTGCACCCATGAGGACGACCCCAAGGAAGAATTTGGCGAGAGATTGTATAAAAAGATTGGATTTCATAGGATTTGCATGGGGATATATGATTATTCGATTAATTGTCGTTGTGTTTTTTTACTGCTGTTTCATTATACTAACCTATTGCAATCCACTTCCCACCATGATCGTCACCCTCTCTCTCCAACCTGTTTTGTGAACGCAATATATTAATGTCTCTTGAAACAGTCATTCGAGAAACATGAAGAATGTTTGCAAGATTTTCAGTTGTTATCTTGGGGTCTAATCTCATATAATGGAGCATCTCGTCGCGACGTCTCTCCGCTGTTGACTTCTCTGTAACATCATCTGTAACATTATCTGTAACATTATCTGTAACATTATTTGTAACATTATTTGTGGCATCGTCATCCGTCGTCCATACCTCGCCAACAGGCAGAATATGTCCCTCTTTGTCCATACTCAACTCGTTGCATACGAATTCCGGATGGCAGGGGATGCGGATAATGAAATAGGTGCGATCATCGTCCGCCTCAATAATGGAGTCAGGAGAGCCATTCTTCTTCAACTCTTCGTGAATGGTGGGGAAACCTGTTCCTCTGCCTTCCGTCAGATGCAGTTCTTTAAGGAACTCTCCCAAACGTGGATTGCGATACCGACGGGCGTGGATCCGTTTGCCAGCTCTCAGGTCGTCCAACTTGATACTTCGTTCCGCGCCTCCATAACTGATTATCTCTATCATGTCGGGCATAATATTCACTTCCACAGGCTGGAATTCGTCATATCGACGATGGTAATAGGCATTCACAAGACTTTCTTCCAAAGCTTGATACGGATAGTTATACACCACCTCGGAATGTTCATCGTGCTTGGGTTTGTGGATATTCTTTCTCACCACCATGAACTTCAAGTATTTCAACGCTTGACGCAACGTCAGGTGTACAGGTCCTCGGAATGGTTCTGTCTCTGAAAAGTTGTTAGGGTCGCAGTCCTTGCCCTTCGGATAGAAAACGATGTCAATCTGAGTACCTGGGAAGAATCGTTCCGGGTGATATGAGAACATCATCAACGCCACGTTTTTGATACGCATCTGTTCTGTCGGACCTTCCAACAGGTTCATCTGTTCCATCACCTGGATAGGTGAAAGCCGTTCCATCTCGCGGGCAAGCGAACTGCCAATTTCGGCCAGATAATCGCGTATAAGCAACATAGAGATATCCTCCAGTTTGGCTTTCACGTTGCCTCTGTCGTCAAACGGCACCCTATTCACCATATTCATCAGTTCGGCCAAATACTCATCCCTGGCCACTATCGAGCTGGAGTTATAGCGGATGTAATAGTTATACTTCTTCTCCTTGGCCGTTACCAAGTCTGGCACCTTATAAGGGCGTCGGTCGCCTGCTGTCACCCATATCACCATCACCGTCTTGCCATCCACTGGCTCAAAGAACACGCGGGGCTGGTAATAAGGCAGGATAAGATTGTTAAACCCCACCATCTTCTTCTCTATCGTCTCAATCTCGTTGATATCTATACCCATCACGGGACGGACAGCCCTCCCATCTACTTCGTCAACGCCAACAACAATATACCCTCCGCATGTTTCGTCAAAATCATTGGCGAACGCACAAATAGTTCTGTAGATAGAATCAGGATTCCACCCTTTTTTATACTCCACCCGGTTGCCTTCAACCACCCGACCTCCCAAAAGGTCCTCTATGTTAATTGGTAGTGCCATATTTATCACTATTTCACCTTGCAAAAATAGTCATTATTTTGTTGCAATAACAATTGCCCGACAATGAATAAAAACTTAGAGCTGCCAACTCGCGTTGACAGCTCTATAAGTTCTTAAAAACACCAAAATAAAATAGTGGACAGCAAAGGCTTATTCTACTATAATCTTTCTCACCACATCTCCTGCTTTCACGAAGTAGATGCCGCTTGAAAGGCTTTCCAAAACGACAGTCTCTTTCCTATTCACGAACAGCGTTTTTACTGCGCAACCCAAAGCATCAAAAATCGTCACAGGACCATCGGCTTCGATAGTGAGCGTTTCCGAAGCGGGATTGGGGTAGACATTCAAAGTGACTCTTTCGGTTTCTTCTATACCTACGTGCCCGCAATCGTCATAAAGCAGAATACCTTGCCATTCTTCAGCAGCCTCGAAAGCTTCTATGCAGTTGCAAGGTACTACGATATGCACATGGTCATTAATGTCGGCAAAAGCGTCGTCCCAAAGGAAAAAAGGCTCGGTATCGTGAATGAAAATGTAGTCAAGCTCATCACAATCGCTGAAAGCATTCGAGTTGATTTGTTTCATACCAGCTGGTATTTCGATGTATTCCAAAAGAGGGCAGCCCGCAAATGAATGGAAACCAATGTTCACAATGGTATTGGGCAGGGTGACGCTGGTTAAATTGATGCAACCGTAGAAAGCTTCACTTCCTATATATGTTACTCTGTATGACTCTCCGTTAATAGTCTCAGATTCGGGGATGACGATGTCACCAGAGTAGGTGTTTTCATAGTCATCGTTTACCACAATGAGAATGGTTTCGCCACAACCGCCTCCAGGAAGCTGCTGCGTAACTTTGCGGTAATAGATACCATTGACATAATAGTCAAAAGCAAATGCACTTTGGCAAATCATCATGAGAGCCAAGGTCAATACTGAAAAGATAATGGTTCGTTTCATACTTGTAATTGTTTGTAAATTATTGAATATTAAGCAACAAATTCTGGTACACCTTGATATTAGTCATTTTATACGATTTTTTAGGTGCAAAAAAGCAGGCAATCATAACAATGCTATGTTATTTTTCCGACTACTTTTGCACCTAAACAGACAAAAGACACACAGAAAGAAAAAGAATGGAGTCTTCCGAATCATACGGAGCCAACAAAAGCGACAGAGAAAAATCCCAGACCGACTTCAACGCCCTTGTCCTTCGGCATAAGGCTATGATATGGCATATCTGTTCCGACTATAGCCTCGGAAGAGCCTGGAACATTGAGGATTGTATGCAAGAGGTGATGATTAGCCTATGGCGCGACTTTGACAAGTTTGAAGGACGCAGTTCGGAAAAGACCTGGGTATGGCGTGTGGCCACCAACACCATGCTGATGCTGAAACGCAAAGACAACAGAAGTCCGCAAACGGAATCCATCGAAACGGAAGGGGCAGAAAAAAAGAGCAACGATATGGGCAATGACAGCTACCAGCAATTGCAACAGCTCATAGAGGCACTACCCGAAGAGAATGGCATCATCATACGCGCCTTCCTCGATGGCTTTTCCTACAAGGAAATCGCCGAAATGACGGGTAGTTCGGTTGGATCTGTAGCTATGCGCATCGCTCGCACCAAGCGGAGACTAAGAATCATGTACGATAGAGAAAACAATATATAACCATGAAGAACGACATAAAAATAACTGGGTCAATTACCCAACGCGACAACTTCAAGACGCAATGGCAAAACCGACAGCAATGGCAGGAACAGGCCGAAAAGTCGGTACCCGACGACGAGACTCTATTACGTTGGGCTGAAAATGCTCTACAAACCCCTGCCCGTCCTGAAAGGAACATCTTCCCTTTCCCTACCCATCACTACAACCGCTGGATTCCCTATACCGCAGCTGCCTGTATCGCCATTGGAGTGGTTGCCATAGGCCTGAGCCGTCAAAACACGTCAGAAAACGCTTTGCCAGTAGCCACGGAGGTTGAAGTAGGCGGACAGACCGTCCGGTTCCTCTGCAACAATAGCTGCTCGGCACAGGACATCATTCTCTCGGCCAGCGAAGTCATTAAATAGCAAAACAAAAACGATGAAATACCTCTATACATATCTCGCCATGCTCATTGCCATAGGATTGTCCGCATGCAAAGAAAAGGCTGAGGTCTCCGAGACCAAAGCCTGTGAAAAAACCGCGCTGGAGTTGTATTGCAAGTATGCTGATAATAAAGACCTCACCGTGGCCTATCTTGGTGACCTCTCCATCCATGGAAAGTGCATAGATGCCCTGATGTTACAAGCCAACAACGAAACGGATTGGGAAACTCTGAAACAGGATTTCGGCTTCGTGCCTTACGACACTTCTGCCTTTATTTGTCCAAGCAACGACAACCCGGTCATGGTAGGTGTAGGCATTGAAACTTATTTTTTGGATGATGCCGCCCTCGACACTTTGACCGACATCAGCCAGATACCCGATGAAGATATTGAGAAATACACCTTCCTCGTCGCCGACAAGATTCGTGAAATCATGAACAGCTTCCAGACTCCTGACTCGTTGCTGCCTAATACTGCCATCATCATCGGCCAAGGCGAAATAGAACATGAAGCCACTGACAACACATACGATGACTACATTATGACCGTTTCACATGCCATTGTCATTGGCCTGATTAACGAAAAGATTGAAGCCAATGCGACGGGCACTTCGACAGGCTCAGCCGTCCAAGGCAGCCTGCAACAGAAAAAAGAATTTGGCGACCGCATCATGGATGATGCCCAAAGTCACGGTCACATTGGCTACATCACCGCTGCCGACTACGACAACCGCACTCTATGGCTCTTCTTCTACGACGACCAAGAGGAATGCAACACCATCATCACGCACATCCGCGAAGACATTATCATCAATAAATAAACCTATTATCAATCTTTTTCATTATGAAAAAAAACTTATTTTTCTTTCTGATTTGCTGTTTTGCCATTATCGGAACGGCACAGGCACAAAACCGTGGTGAAATTCAATTGAAAGCCACCGAGACAAATCATCTTATGATTTCACAAGACCAGCTGCCTTCAGTAGGTTCTTGGTTCTCCTATGTGGGTGATTATTCGTCACCAAACGTTCTCGGCATCGGAATGCCTTTCAATTGGGGCTACATGTTCCCGGCAGAGTTGATGAACGAGTACAAAGGCTGCTCCTTTACCGAGTTCGCTTTCTTGGATGCTGGCGAAGAACAATTTGCCACCCACTATACCGTCAATATCTACATTGGTGGCGATACTGCTCCGGAAACATTGGTTTCCACTCAAGAATTCGAAATCACAGGCACAGTTGGCGATGTTGTCACCTTCAGGCTTGACACTCCTGTCGAAATCGACGGTACACAAAACATTTGGTTGACTTTCTATCATGACGGTTCCATTCAATATTCCGCTCCTGCCGTTGCTGATGTGGGCAATCCCAACAGCCGTTGGCTTGGCATCGATGGCTATGGCTGGATGGACGTGGCTTCTGTCAGCAGCGAGGTCTACAGTTGGTTGGCTTGGATTTACGTTGACGGTTACGATTGGATAGGCGAAAACAGCGAATCCATCTCCGTATATCCCAACCCCACCACGGGCAATGTGAACATCAGCGCATTAGGCATGAGTCACATCACAGTATTGAACGCTCTCGGCCAAGTGGTCTATGACGCCAACGCCGATGGGAACTTCATCACCCTTGACATGAGCCAATATCAAGCCAGTGCCTATATGGTACGAGTGACCACAACAAACGGCGAAAGCGTGAAACGAATAAGCGTAGTGAAATAACAATCAGATTCAAATTCTCAAAATGATACAACCATGAAGAGACTCTCCATCCTCATAGCTTTCATATTACTTGGCGCAGGACTTCGCGCACAACAAACCACCCTTACCGAAGCCGTTGATTTTACTGTGACCGACTGTCACGGGCAGACTTACAACCTCTTTGACATCCTTGACCGCGGTCAGGCTGTTTTCATCGACTTTTTCTTTTATTCCTGCGGCCAATGCCAAGTGATTTCACCCTATATCACAGGCTCCTATACCCAGATGGGCTGCAATTTGCACGATGTGTTCTACATCGAGATCTCCTATATCGATAGCGATGCCGTCTGCCAGCAATGGGCCAACGAATATGGCGTTGAGTTCCCCACCGTTGGAAAGGATGGCGGCGGCAACGAGGTCTTCGACCTCTATGGCATTAGCGCTTGTCCCACGCTCGTGCTCATCATGCCCGACCGCAGCATCCCCATCCAAGGCTTGTTGCAACTGTATCCCTTCTCGGCACAGGATGTTGTCAACGCCATGCAGCAAAACGGCTTGCAGCCCCACGACTGCACAGGCACGTTGACCGTCAATCCACAAACCTTGTACATCTACAACGACTATGAAACCTACGAACCTGGCATGCTGACCATTTCCAACATGACTGCCGAGGATGTAACCGTCAACGCTTTCACTTCTGATTTCTTTGGGCTCCAATGCATGTATAATGGCCAAGATGTCACCGAAGGTATGACCGTGGCCGCAGGGCAGTCAACTACTGTGGAAGTCTATGTCGATGTGCCGGTAAAGGATTCTTTCGAAGGAACAATGAACATCAGCACTTCAGCTGGCGACTTTGAAGTCAACATCGTTTATGAAACAACCCTCGGCACAGGCGAAAACAACACGACATTGACTCTGTTCCCCAATCCTGTCAACGATGTCCTTACCATCAGCGGCGCAGGCCTCCAAAATATCACAGTATTCAACGCTCTTGGCCAGCAAGTGGAGGAATGGACTGGCAACGACAACGAGGTCCGCATCTCTACTGTCCAATACGAGAAAGGCCTGTACTTCGTCAGAGTCAACGGTGAGAAGACTTTGCGCTTTGTTGTCACGCATTGATGCCCGGTTTTTTGTTAGGATGGCGTAAAGGCAGTATTCCCTTATGTTCTTCAATCACACATCAGAGAGTTAATCTCTGTCACATAAGACTGCCGAATAGTATATCCTTTGGATGGGTGGGTCAGAGCATACTGACTCACCCTTTCCGCAATAGTTGGTTCTTCTTTCTCGATCTGAAACAAGAGGTATATCTGGCTGTCCTTTATTTTGTGAGGGGTATCCTTCAACTGTTCTTTTGTTATCAGTTTTGGGCCTGCTTTCAACGCAAAAACAATTGGCGACTTCAGCTTGTGCAAAACAAGATACCGCACATTCATAAATCCCTCTGCCAATGCAAGAGCCCCGGATGTTTCACCAAGACCAATGGCATAGCATCCCTGTTCCCTTATGGCTTCTGCTGTCTTATCACAGTAGTTGTCATCCACAACAACAGCTTTGCCTACCACCATCTCACCTTGTTTCCCTATCTGCTCGTCTATCTTGGTCTGTGGGTCTTCTTCGAGCTTGCACTCTGCCACATAGAAATGCTTGCGCAGGTCTTTAATCAGTTCCCCGGCACCTACACCGCTACTTTCTACGGCCAAAGTATAAATGCTCTTTTCACCTTCTGTGCGATAGAGTTTGCCCAACAACTGTTGGAAATGGGTGGTAATATATTGTTCCGATTCTGCTGCATCATATCCCTTGAGGGCATAGAAAGTGTAGTGTTCTTCCAGTACATGTTGCACCCGCTCGCGGAAACGCTTACGCACTTCTTCTTTCCATAGCTGCTTACTACCAGCATTGTTGCGGGCATACAAGGCCAGCACAAACAGGAAGTTCACGTCGTAGTGGCTCAACAGCATCGTGTCGCGGTCGAAAAGGCGGTCGCTATACTGACTGGTGCTGTAGGGGTCATCCGAATGTAACCGCAGCGCATCGTCGCCATAATCCAAGGTTTCAAAGTTCACCTTGGCACTAATGAAGAAGTTGGGAATTACATTATAGCCTTCCGTCCTGTCGTCGCGGAGTCGGATTATGTATTTCTCATCATCACATTTGGTACGTCCAAGGAGTGCGTCAAAGCTCCATTGTATGACGTTTCGGGCGTAGGTGAATTGCTTGTAGATGGAATTCTCGCCCACGGGCGTACTATGTTTGTAGTACTTGCTATCGCCTATATAGTAAACAGCTGTTTTCCCGTTAGTTGGCAACAGGATGTCGTCCACCCACAGGTGGTCCACCGTCTTTCCATCGCTTTGGTCGGCCAGGCGTGGGGGTAGTTTGGCCCGGTCGGTGCCTATCAGTTCGTCAATGATGGCTTCAAACACGATGTTGAAGTTCTTCACCAGCACATATTCCTGTTCGTTCACCTCTACTTTCACCCTACGACTCAAGTCGAAGAAAGCGTAACACAGTTCCCACAGGTAAAGTGCTTTGTCAGAGAAATACTTGTGCTTTATCTTCAACAGCTGGATGCGTCCCTGTCCGTTCAGATAGGCCTCGAATCGCGAGCCAGTAATCAGTTCGTAGTTCACGGGGATGTGTACAGGGAATCCGTAATGGACATGCATATAGTTGAGGATGGAGAAGAAAATGACCAACAGTTCCTCGTCAAAATTCACCTGACGCCGTTTGTTCACAGGGTTCAGATATACTGGTGAGTCATCCTGTATCATCGCCTGACTGTGGCTGATGGTACGGGTCCAGTTGATTTTGTTGAAGCCCGAATGCAGGTTGCGAAGTACAAAGAAGAAGAAATCTTCGTTATCGCGGTTGAACTTCTGCAACGCTAGTAGGATGTCAAGATAGGTGTTACATTCTTGCAGTCGACCTGTCGACATGCGTTGCACCAGTTGTTGCTGTACCACATCGCTGTCGGGATACGAGTCGCGGAATACCACAATGGCACGATAAATCCATACTGCCAGTTCGTACAGGAAATCATATTCCTCCTTGCTGAGCAGTTGCTGTGTTCCCAAGTCGATGATGTCCTCTGGATGGTACTTGCCAAACAAGAGTTCTTCGCTATTAACATCCTCCAGCAGCACCTTGGGCAGAATAAAAACCGTGTCGCCCTCACCGCCACCAAGCTCAGGATTATAGTAGTAGCCCACATGGTTTACCGCCACCTTGCCTTTGATATTGCGCAAGTTAGTCAGTCCTACGATGATGTTGTCCACCACCTCAGCCCTGTACTGATGTTCTTCTATGAGGATGCGCATGGTACTTACAAATCTTTTTCTTTGCGTTATTGTTCAATCTCTGCTAAAGTTCTGTTTCCCACCTTATGTAATTGATAAGAAGCTACACCCAAGGATTTCAAGCATTTCCAATTCGTCACCAACCCGGTGACCAATTATGCTGTCACGACTAACAAATGTTGGTAAATTCGGTTCCATTGTTCTTGCGTCAATTAGATTCAATTTCGGCTGTTCCGTCCTCTGGATTTGTTGTGGTGACGGGCTCAATCTGAAGTTTGCTCATTAGTTCTTTTACCTTCGTTTCGTTCACAGAGCCATCGGGGTTATAGAACTTCGCGAACGACCAGTCTTTCCCGCTACCAATAACTGGCGGAATACCATACATTTTGAACACATCTGTCCATAGATAGAAATACACCTTGTTCACCAGCGTTTCAGCATCAACCACATTGTTCTTGGCTTTAACAAAGAAATAACCGAGTTGTTTGTCCTCACTATGAGTTAGATCAAACACTTCTCTATTGACGACTTCCAAGAACTGATACCAATCATATACAGATCCATTGACTTGTATCTTCCAACCCTTATCGGCATTCTCTATAGGCAAGTATTTCCATTCCCAGCGGCGTTTGAAAGCTGAGTCAATGGGGAACAGACTTTGGTCGCTGGTATTCATCGTGGCCCAGATGTAGAGGTTGGGCGGAAGAATAAGTTCCTCTCCACTTTTCACGGTTTCAAGAATACCCTCTCTTGATTCTTTTGAAAGCTGCTCTCCAATGTATGTCGCAAGGTCATTATCGGGCTTGATGGGATACTCTGAGAAACCGTTTTTGCGGTCAAGAAGTTGGAATAGGTCGCCGAAGATTTGGGCGCAATTGCCACGATTAATTTCTTCAATGACAAGGTAAACAGGCTCTTCGGTTTGCCATGCGCGAAGATAGGCTTTGGTGAAGGTTTGTGGAACAAAAGAATATGAGATAGATGAAATAGTCGGAATTTCTTCTATTGCCGCCATTATTTTTGGCACCTCAGCCGTTACGGTAGAGGATGTTTCGATTTTATCAAATACCGATTCAGCCTCTTTTTCCGTCAATAAACGGAAAGAGTTAGAGTATTTTGTAATAAACCTATGCAGAGGGCGATTCCCACCTTTGTTTTGAATTCTGGATACAATTCATGAAGTTTGTGAAGACTTAATATGCTAGTTGCTTCTTTAGTGGGCTTATAGCATCCCACGAAAGTAGCGTAATCGCTATCTGGATGAAATGTCGTGCGAAAAACATTTTCCTTTGATTGTTTCTCTGTGATCTCATTTATAGTGTGGCTTTTGCCTGTTCCAGGAGCACCATAGAAGATTTGCTGGAGAGGAATCCTTTCGTATTCAAATTCTTTTGATATTGAATAGTTGTCTGTATTAATAAAAAGTTCCCGAGCTTTCAGAAAACAATAATATTGTTTTATGGCATTTGACCTATAATACTGGCTGGATTCTCCAGAATCTTTAGCTTTGAATCTTTCATCGGAAAACAGTTTTTCAATTATTTGAAGAATTTTTTCAGAAGATGTAATGTCAAAAATACTATCGATGTTTCTCCATTCATCAGGAGCATAATCAAACAATTTATCAGCCTCTACAAATGACACATAGCTATCAACAGCTGTTCTGCCAATAATAAATGATTTGCCTGTTTGTCTTCTCGTTTGTACACAATTTGAGAGATATTTTCTAAATTGTTCTTTTATAGATGTATTCATATTTAGTGTTTTTTTGGTAATTTTATTATGTATCATTGCTTGTTGACATAATAATATATTCTCACACTAGCAAACAAAACAATGCATATGTTTTTTTCTTTGGCATACTTATCTACACAACTAATAAATCATTAATGGTTAAGCTTGTATCTCCCTTTAGCACAACATTATCGCGATTTTCTTGAAACCATGATCTTTGAAACGGCTCTAATTCCTTATTAAATACAGCATCTTCGTAGGATGATTTCAAATCATCTACAGCCTCATAAAGAGATTCCCCTCCAAGAAAAGATGAGAAAAAAGACATTACAATACCACATGTTACATCATCAATTCCATATGGACAATTGGCATTGCCATTGTAACCTATGAAAGCTTTAGCATCGTTGTCTATCAACACATCAGCAAGCGTACCTCCATTCATACAAGAAAATGTATAAATCAAAGCATTGGAAAAAACATAATGATTGTCAATTGTGGTAACGACATCCTCTCCATTCATACAAAAAGAAGTATCGGTGCCATGCCCATACCAACAGCATAAAAAATTCTTTGAGTTCACAAGAGCGAGCTTTTCGGACAAACTTCGCTTGTTGACGGTGTCGTGACAATAGATGTCATTATTGATTTGTAGGTCATTCCTTGTTTGTCCAAATTGTTCCAATTGCTGTTGCGTAGAATTCTTTAACATAACACACAGCTCACCGATGTTTTCTGCAACATCATCTGCAAGTACAAAAGCGTTCAACTTCATTTTTCCCGCATGTTATTGGTGAACAATTCCGTCGCAAGACTCAATATTCCACGCGTGGTCTCTTTACCAAATTCATCTTGTTTGCGAATGGAATTAAGAATGTCATTTAATGTATAAACCATGTCGCCAGATCGCATATAGGGTTTGTTGCGCTTTTCAGCATCTTGCTTAAGAATCCACTTTTCCATCACTGAGCGAATGTCATTCTGAATCCTATCGTAGGCATTGTGGATGGCATTGACCAATGCTGTCGTATCAGAATCTTTGGGAACGCAACTGAACGCATTCCCCTTGAACATTTTATTGGCCTCTGAGGCATCGATGCTAGCTCCGGTAAAAACAATGACAGGCACTAATACTGATACTTCATCTATATCCTTCAATACATCATCACCTTGAATGGTGCTGCTATTGAATTTCCAATCGAGAATAACGACAATGTTTTTATCTATGTTTTTCTTCACATACGCCAGTCCTTCTGCCGGTTTTTCATAATATTGAATTTCGTCGACCATATCACTAATGTCGTCAATAAATGCATCTTCCTGCATTTTTTTATCATCGTCAATATAGACAATAGTTAGATTCATTTTCTTATCCATAATTTAATGAATTAGCGGTATAACAATTTTGAATGTAGCACCTGTAGGTTTGAACTCATTAGGCTCAAGAGTAATAGTACCTTTTATGGCGTTCAATCTGGTGCGTACAATATATAATCCTAACCCAGCACCACCCAAATCAGCAGTCGTCGTATAGAACACATCAAAAATTCTGTCACGTATTTCATCGGGAATCCCTGGGCCATTATCAGAGAACAACATGACAAGGTTGTCGTTTTCCCTATAAACAGAACACTTGATTCTTTTGTCTTGACAATTTCGCATGGCTTTTACAGAATTATCTATCAAGTTACCAAACATATCTTGGAAAGCCTTTTTGTTGTATGACAATTCAAAATCGTCTTCAACTGCATATTCTGCTTTTATATTCTCTTCTTCAAACAAATAATGGTACCTGTCCTCAAACAATTCGGTTATGGAATCTTTTATACCAAAGAACTCAAACGTGGAATCGTCTTCCGCATAACTCAGCATGAAATTCATTGCTTTGGAAAGGTTGTTCATCTCTTCAAATATGCGGTGCGCATGCTTTATAGACTTATCCTGTTTCTGCCCCAAAGACACCCATTTTGCCACAAATTCCGCAGAACGCTTGATGATGCCAATAGAAATTCGAAGGATATGAGAAATCTGACCTGCGTATGCTTGTAACGATACTAAACTGAACATGATATTCTCTTGTTGCCGTTTATCTTCCTCCATACGCTCGTAATCTTTTGTGGAAGCGGAGACGTTTTGTTTTATGGTTTCTAACTTGGAGGCAATTTCGTCAAGTTCGTTGTCGACTTCAGGTGATATTAATAAGGTTTGACCTTTTAGCCTCTTGACTTTTTGCTTGATATCGTCAAGATCATTCCCTGCGTTTTTCAGTTTTTCAGCGTTCTCTTTTTTCTTGTAATCCTTTTTGTGTTTCAAATACAATTCTACCTGATGAATTTGGCTGATGACAAATACTTGTAAAGCGTTCCATTCCTTATTGTCAACAAAGTCTTGTCGGTTTGTAGAGTCCTTAATATTTGGATTTAGTTCGTCCGTAATATCAACCCACCCAAGTATATCTCTTGTACTTAGCTTTTCAAAGAATCCCGACCAACGACGCTTGTCTATACCAAAAAGATCTTTCTGCTCATCCCTACTCGACTTATATTCAGCAAAAGGAGTTGCTATAATACCGTCCCGGTATACTTTAATGCCGTCAATACGATCCTCCTTTGTAAAGTTTTTTTTGCCTTCTTGGTCGTAATAATAGATTGTAAAACCTATAGGACCGAAGATTTCGGTTTCCTTTTCTTTTACAACAAGACTGCCTTTGCTTTCTTCTAGATACTCTTGATAGTACTTCTGCTCACCAGTATCAAATCTGTATTTCAATGCATACGATAAAGTAGCCTTTGCTAATACAAGGCTTTCTACAAGCTTGTCATCGTATGCTTTATATTCTGGGACATGGAACTTGATATTGAACGGATACTTAACGTTCAATGTAGGCCTGACAATTTTTGACAACTCGCGATAAGCACGGATAACATCCCTTTCGAGCCACACATCGTTCAACGATGATATTTCCAATACAGTTCCCTGGACCTCGGTTTCGCCAGGTTCCGTCCAATATTTATTGTCAATATCAGTAAACAGTTTCTGTTCCACTTGGTTCTCTTCAAAATCCAGCTTTAATTGCCGGTCTTCTTCTTCGGAATATTTTGTCCAGTCTGTTTCCAAGCAATGCCATACAGAAGATCCTTTCTTTTTCGTTTTCATCACCAGCTTTCCGCCAAGTTTATCCACGGCGAAACGCCCGACCCCTTTTTTGCCTGCCACAACGCGGTTGTAGGGAGCTGGTGAAGTCTTTTTTCTTCTTTTGCTACTAGTGCCTATAACCATCCATTTGTCACGAATATCCTCGAATGTCATGCCCAAGCCATCGTCTCTGATAATAATTCTGCTCTTTTCAGACAGAGGGTTAAGCGAGTCAAAGGTAATATCTACCTTTTCAGCATTGGCATCGTAACAGTTTTTCACAAGCTCAAATAAAGCCGTGATTCTGTCTGTTATCAATTCCCGACCCAATAGGCGGAAAGTACTGACATCGAACTTAAAATGCAATATTGAAGGGCTATTGTTCTCCATATTCCAATATTTTTTCAAAAACTGCTTTTGCCAATAATGGTGGAACCGCATTCCCAATTTGCTGCTGTATATGCATCAAACTCCCTTTAAAGATAAATTTATCGGGGAAACTCTGCAAACGAGCAGCTTCCCTAACCGACAGTCCTCTGTCTTGGAACGGATGTATCAACATATTTTTCCGATAATTAGATATGACAACAGATGGCTTTTCAGCAACTAATCTCTTATAGATTCCGCTATGACATTGGTTTTTGTCTTTATAATTGGACATCAACTCTTCAGGAATGGCTTTCCAATTTTGGCCTTGACCAATAAATTTGTACCGTTCAATGACATAGTCAGCATTCTGGGAAACATAATTCTGTTTAGAGGTCCGAGAACCTTTGCGCATCAATTGAGCGTATTCTCCTGCTTCTTTTGCAGAACATTTATAGGGTAAAGAATCTGCCATTTGACCATTCGTTAGTTCAGGAAGGTCTCCGATAGCATCTAATACAGAAAACACTTTCCCTTGTTTATTGGGAAATTGAAACAAGATACCATTGTGGTTCCCAACCATAATGAAACGGTTTCTATGTTGTGGCACACCATAATCGGATGCAACCACGATAGAATCGTTTACAGTATACCCTAGTTCCTCAAAACAATGCTTTACCTTATTACGAAGAGACCCTTTTTCAAATCTGTAAAACCCTTCAACGTTTTCAAACAAAAACCAATCGGGTTGAAGCACGGATACAAATCTCAAAAACTCCTCAAACAAACTGTTGTTCGGATTTTGTAGAGTTCTGGTTTTGGTATTTGAAGAAGAGAAACCCTGACAAGGAGGTCCTCCGAAGACGATAGAAACATGATCATCGACATGCAAATGCTCCAATGGATCGATGTTATGTATGTCGTCTTCCAAAACAAGTGTGTCGCGATGGTTGTATCTATACGTCATCGCTGCATTTCTGTCTTTTTCAACGGCATAGCGAATCTCAAAGCCTGCCATTTCCGCACCCAGACTCAATCCACCAGCTCCGCTGAATATGTCGATTCCAATAGGCATAACCATTATCAATATAAGTTTCTTTTCAAAAAAGTTCTCAGCGCCCCCAAATACTCCGCATCCAAATCCCAATGCTGGGTGTTCTTGTAGTCACGATTAGCCTCTTTTATCATTTCCTTTTGACTCTTTGATTCGCCAAGCAATGCCTCAAGATATCCATAAATCTTGGTTTTCTTGGCTGGTGTGGTTAAAGGCGGTGGGGTGCGACCAGGAATATCCAATCTCACAAGTTCTTTCTCATAGTCCTCCCAACAACCGAAAATAGGCTGGTTGTTCGGATTGATGATGTTTTCCAACAAGTCTTCCAAGGCGCCTTTGTCTTTGTTGTTGGGCAGTAGGAATAATTCAAACTCGACACCGTTCGTCTGCTTCCACTTTTCAATCTCACCTTTTCGGTTCTGAAAGTCCTTGTCAGCATCGATAAAGACAAGGTTAATGCCGCCATTGGCCGACATGGAACGCATACGAAGGACAGAGGCTTCCGTTTTTAAGTTATTCCATCCTTTTAAGGGAACCATGCGCTCGTCCGCTACTTCTTCACCAAACAAATGATGGATATACTGCTTGAAGAACCGAGCATCGGCCTCCCCCTCAACAAAGATATTGACATCCTTTCTCATAGCACAATACTCCTCAATTCAACATCATTCTCACACGCCTCCCGCAAACCATTGTAAGTCATCTTATACGCCTGATGGCCTTCCAGTTTTGTCTTCTCTATCGTATAAAGTCGCAACGCATCCTGATACTCTGAATGCTCTCCCAGCATCTCGTTCAGTCGATAAAGCGTTTCCTTGCTATGGGTGGTCACAAACACTTGTTTGTTTGTGTCGGTGGCTAAGGCAAAGATAGCTTCCCAAAGTTTCTTGTAGGCTGAATAATGTAGGCCGTTGTCGATTTCATCAATCAAGATGATGTTGTTCATTGGGTTGGCAGAAGCAGCCACGATGTTCAGGTAGCGGCGCATTCCGTCACCCGTCATCCTAAGAGGCAACTTCTCCGCCATGTTTTCAAAGTCAACATAGATATCGTCTTGAAGAATATCAACATCGATAATTCGATTGTCGAAGTGAACAAGACGTTCTAATATCACATTCTTTTGTTTTCGTTTGAAAAGCTCTGATAGTGTAGCGGCAAGATTAATTCCCCAAAGGTCTGCGGTCAGAAAAACGGTACCGTATTTTTCCAAATAATCTTCAGCGATCTTTTTGTTTGACAACACTCCATCGGGTCTTACCGTCATGGAACTATGGTATTCTTTCACCACTCCTTTTGCACGAGTTTCAAAAGCCATTTCTAACGTATTAAAAAAGGTCTTCGTCTCGGAAACAGGAAGCATCCCATTCATTCCCCCCGTCTGACTCGACACAGCTTGTTCATCGAACACGTAGGTCATTTGAAGCTGAAGCCTCCGCTCTTCATCATCAATTTGTTTCGCAATGAATTCGGGAGTTGTCTTCAGGTCCATGTTATGGAACAAATAGAAAATGTCCTTGAAATTGGTGTAATAATTCCTAGTCCTAATCCTGTTCAGATTTTGAGGAGTGTCAGGATTGGCCATACCCGTAAGCAGGAGAACAGCCTCCAGTATCGAGCTTTTTCCTGAATTGTTCTGTCCAAGGAAAACATTCACACGGGAAAGATCATCAATTGTCAGATGGTCAATCCCCCTGAAGTTTTTTATTTCTATGTTCTTGAATCCATCCATAATTTCTGACGGTGTTATGTTGTAATCCATAAATCAAGTGCAAAAATAAGTATTTTTGGCGATAAGCCAAATTATTTTTTTTGAGAACTGTTAGAAAGGTTAAAGGAGGGCCTTTAAAACAACTGAGACTCTGAGACTGAGACTGCTGAACAGCATAATGTCATCCGAGAGAAAGGCCGTCTCGCTGAGAGCAACATGCCGTCTCGCTTGCAGTAACATGCCGTTTCTCTCACAGCGACAGTGTAGCCATACTCTATCCATAGTCCATCCATACTCTACCCATACTGTAGCCATACTTTAAAGTATGGCATCACTATGGCATTAGTATGGCATCAGTATGGCATCTCCTTGGGAAGGGCGAAGGAAGGGCGAAGGAAAGGCGAGAGAAAGGTATGGCTTCAACTTAGCCGTCACCCCCTTAAAACTCAGAAGTGAAGTGGAACTCAATATCGGGGTACTTCTCCATTGCGATTTGGAGGGCGTAGGGCGACTCGGCTAAAAAAACGTCGCGGCCTTCTTTGTCCTCTGCGAGGTTCAGAGCCTTGCGCAACTTGAAATCGTTGAGCTGGGCTTCATTTTCGCTGGTAATCCATGCGGTCTTGTAGAGCGAGATGGGCTCATAACGGCAGGAGGCGTTGTACTCGTGCAAAAGGCGATACTGGATGACCTCAAACTGCAACTCACCCACGGTGCCTATAATCTTTCGACCCGTCATCTTACCCGTAAAGAGCTGAGCCACACCCTCGTCAGTTAACTGTTCCAATCCCTTGGCTAACTGCTTCGATTTCATCGGGTCGGCATTCTCCACATATCGGAACTGCTCAGGCGAGAAGCTTGGGATGCCCTTGTAGTTCAGTATTTCGCCCTCGGTCAGCGTGTCGCCAATTTTGAAGTTGCCTGCATCATACAAGCCCACGATATCGCCTGGATAAGCCTCGTCGAGGACGGACTTCTTCTGCGCCATAAAGGCTGTAGGGTTGGAGAACTTCAGTTCGCGGCGTTGACGCACATGGAAGTAGTTCTTGTTGCGCTCAAAACGGCCCGATACCACACGAACGAAAGCGATACGGTCGCGGTGGTTGGGGTCCATATTGGCGTGTATCTTGAAAACGAAACCCGTAAATTTCTCTTCGGTAGGCTCGATGCGGCGTTCCACCGTATCACGACCAATAGGCGTGGGGGCAATCTGGATGAAACAGTCGAGCAGTTCCTTCACACCAAAGTTGTTCAAAGCCGAACCGAAAAATACGGGGCAGATATCGCCTTTCAAGTAGGCTTCACGCGAAAACTCGTCATAAACGCCTTGCACCAGCTCCGTCTCATTGCGCAATGTCTCGGCATCCTCGCCAAGCATCTTGTCGAGGTCGGGGTTGTTGAGGTCATCGAAAGCGATACCCTCAGTAATATGCTGTTTGTCGGAGTTGAAAAGATAGAGGCTTCTGTCGTAGATGCTGTACACCCCCTTGAACTTCGGTCCCATATTGATAGGCCAGCTCAACGGCGTCAGTTTCAGGTCCAGTTTCTGTTCGATTTCGTCCAACAGTTCAAAGGCATCCTTACCGGGACGGTCCATCTTGTTGATAAAGACGATGATGGGGGTCTTACGCATGCGGCACACCTCGACCAGCTTCTCCGTCTGCGACTCGACACCCTTGGCTGCATCAATAACAACAATCACGCTGTCGACAGCCGTCAGGGTGCGGAAGGTATCCTCAGCAAAGTCCTTGTGACCGGGGGTATCCAGAATGTTGATTTTGACATCCTTATAGCCGAATCCCATCACGGAGGTAGCCACCGAAATACCACGTTGCCGCTCAATCTCCATCCAGTCGGAGGTAGCGGTCTTGCGAATCTTGTTTGACTTTACGGCTCCAGCCACCTGGATGGCGCCACCATAAAGCAGCAACTTCTCGGTCAAAGTGGTCTTACCCGCATCGGGGTGACTGACGATGGCGAAGGTCCTACGCCTGTTGATTTCATCTATGAACGACATCACTTACAGATTTCAAAAAGGGTATAAAAAAAGCAACCCTTATTGGATTGCTCTCTGATGAGCGGTCCGGACGAGACTCGAACTCGCGACCTCCTGCGTGACAGGCAGGCATT
>CAMYYB010000024.1 GCA_947303335.1 uncultured Bacteroidales bacterium
TCCTTGGCGCGGTCGGTGGTGTCTTCCACCACTTGGGCTATCTCCTTGTATTTCAGCAGCTCAATCTCGTCTTTTTCGTTCTCGAAAAGATAGGAGATATAATCGCCGTAGATGTCGTCGACAGCATGTTCGATGAGGGTTACCTTTTGGCACAGCTCGCTGATTTGCTGGTGGTTTTTGCCGAGGTCGTCAAGCAGGCCGAAGATTTCCATCATGATGTTGGCATCCTCGTGGATGTTGTCGATGATTTCCTTGATTTGCTTGTCAATCTTATTGGGATTGTACATCAGGATGGTCTTGGCCGAATGGTTGATGAAGTCGAGGAACTTGTCGAGGTCCATAGCAAGGGCGTTCATGTCCTCGCGGTCGAAGGGGGTGACGAAGGCACCGTTGAGCTCGATGTAAAACTCGCGCAGCAGCTCGTCGCCGGTCGATTCCTGTTTCTTGATCATTCGGGTGAGCAGGCGCCGTTCCTCTGGGTCGTCGCTCTTGACGAGTTCCTTGAGGTATTTGGCTGCAATCTGCGCCGTTTCAGCCTGTTTGGCGTAGGTAGGGAAGAAGTTTTTCTCGCGTTTTTCCCTGGTGAAGAGGTTGTTCAGTCCCATCGTTCAATGGTTTTGAAATTTTGGGGGCAAATATAGGGAAAAAAACTATCCGATGCACAATGTGGTTTATTTTGCTGCCACACCGCACAAATGGAACAGTACCCTTGCGCCCACGTTGCCGTCCCAGTCGCCGCCATTAGGGGCAGGGGAGACTTCGCAGAGGTCGAAGCCGATGATGTCCTTTCCGGCCTCGCGGATGCGGTTGAGGAGGTACATCATTTCTTCGTATTCCAGCCCGCCTGGAACGGGTGTGCCCGTGTTGGGGCAGAGCTTCGGGTCTAAGGCGTCGATGTCGATGGAGAGGTAGACCTTTTCAGGCAAGGCCTCAATCATCTCGTCCACGATGGACTTCCAAGTGGCACCTTCGTACATCCTTCGGCGGCAGTCGCGGTCGAAGAAGACGCGGATGCGTTCAGTCTGACTCTCAGCCAATTCCTTCTCCTGATGGCAGTAGTCGCGTATGCCTACTTGCACCAGTCGCTTCACGTTTTCAAACTTCAGCGTGTTGAAGAAGATGGAGGCGTGCGAGTATTTGAAACCTTCGAAAGCATCGCGCAGGTCGCAGTGGGCGTCAGCATGAAGGATGCCGTATTCCACACCCTGTTGGTGGAGGTACTGGTGATAGGCGAGGGGGCAGCTGTGGTCGCCGCCCAAGAGGCCCACCACCTTGCCTTGCGCCTTCCAGTAGGCGATGCGCTCGCGCAGCCAGGCGTTCTTCTTCTCTGTGGCCGCTTCGATGCGGGCATAAATCTCGGCGTACTTCTCCGGCTCGTCGTCTATCGTGCCTTCATACAGGGCGTTGATGACGTCCTCGCTCAGCGGAGCCATCTCGTCATGCAGCTCCCTCAATTCCTTGGGAAACTCGTCCATCCAGATGCCTTTCTGCCACAGGTCGGGATAGTCGTGGTGGCAGAGGTCGACTTGCATCGAGGCTTCCATGATGGTGGCGGGACCGTCCACAGTGCCTCTGTTATAACTCGTGGTCAGTTCCCATTCCACGGGGATGATGATGATTTGTGCCTCCTCAGCGGAGCAGGGCAGGCCGTAGATGCCCGAATCGGCAACAGCGGCAGCATTGGGGTCGAAGGTGTTGGTGTGTTCCATCGTTGATGTAGAATTTTTCGGCAAAGTTAGGGAAATATTCGTTTAGATGGGTCCTATTAGGCCGAAAAAGAACAATCGGCTTTCATCGCAAGGATAACCCTGCCGTAATCATCCCTTTGCATTCGAGTCGAAAATAGGTGTCCCTGTCCCAGTGTCCCAATGTCCCGTCTGTCCCAACTTTCCCTATAGGGAAAGTGGGACAGCGTGGACAGGGACACTTTTGGACAGAAAGTTATTTGTATAAATATCTTTTGCGATACAAGTCGGAAATAATGCGTATTTTTGCACCTGATAAAGGTTCTTAGGTTTTACTCCCCCTTTACTCAAACATTACTGAAACTTTACTCAAATTTTAATCAAATTCTTTGACTCTCCAAGGTAACTTTAATGTAACACCGATGTAACAAGTACCTTCCTTTAATGTAAGCAGAACAAACCAACGAAACCAAGATTATGGCAAAAGTAAAAAGCACCCTCATCGAATACTCTGGCACCATAGCCAAAGAGATTCATTATAAACGATTTGGCAGGACTTATACACGCCAACTGCCAGTCGAGTACAACGACCGGCAGTCAGAAGCCCAACTGCGGCAACGGGCACTCTTTAAGACGCGGCAACGGCTCTCAGCGCTCTATGGTTCTATCCTGCAGCGGGGTCTCACCAAGGAGGCGCACCAAAAGGGGATGACCGAAGCCAACTACTTCTCGCGGCTCAACAACCATTTGTTCTTCTACGAAGACGGGGAAGTACATGTCGACTATGCAGCTTTGCAGGTGTCTATGGGTCTGCTATCTGGGGTGGATATTACAGGTTTCCACTCCGAAGGTCTTCATGTGGAGATAACCTACGCTCCTCATCTTGAGAATTACAAATCCCGTCCTGATGATGTAGTCCATATTTATGCCGTCTCACCCGAGGCCGAGTATTGCGACTTGATGGCCAGCGTAGAGCGACCAGTGGGACAGGCTTCCTTCGACCTCCCCGACCTCAGCGACGAACCTTTCACAAAACAGTCGCCCACATTCTATCTCTATGCCATCGTGGAGAGTGCCGTTACCGCATACATTCCCACCCTCTCCGCCGATGAAAAGCGAGCCCACAAGCGGCACAGAAATATTGACAGAAAAGTGTCGCGATCTGTGTTTGTCGGGGTGGTTAGGTAAAAATTTTTTCTTAGGATTAGAAAAAACAACTATCTTTGCAAACATAAAACTAATGATATGCAAAACAGTAGCCCTATAGCCGAAGTGTTTGGTTTTCCAGTCTCTAATGAAACGGAAAAAGCAAAGTATTATCGTGAGAATAGGCTATGCCCTTTCCATAACCGATTCCCTAATTGCACAAAGGACAAGGCCGATAACCCGCTTGGCGTTTGCAGCGTGAATCATGGCAGCGATATGGTTATTACTTGTCCCTCCCGTTTTCGCGAAGATTGGAAGATTTTGCAGAATGCAGCTGCCTTTGTTTGGCCCAAAGGGATACGATGGACTTCACTGCCTGAAATCTATACTAAACCGGGACAGATGTCGGACTTCGTTACCCTGTTGCAAGGAAAGTTGGATGAGCGTATCAGTAATGAACCCGAAACACGTTCCGTATACGATTTGCTATGAGACAAGAACTACAAACGAGCCTGTTCACGGATGAGGAATTAGAAGTGGTTGCTGTTAGTCCACAGGTGACTAACGTGGCTTCGGTTCCTCATCGCAGTCCGTTTCGCTATCCGGGTGGGAAAACGTGGCTTGTCCCTACGGCACGAAAATGGTTCGCTCAATCTGATGCAGATTCACAGTTAATAGAACCGTTTGCCGGAGGCGGTATCATAGCCTTAACCGCTGTAGCGGAGCATTATTTTGACCATGTTACGATGGTGGAGCTTGACGATGATATGGCTGCTGCATGGAAAACCATACTTTCTGACGATTGTCAATGGCTTGTCAAGCAGATTTCAAGCTTTAATGTTAGTGCTGATAGCATTAATTTGGCTATTGCCCATGCCGATGACGGCTTGAAAGAACGAGGCTTTGCAACCCTTGTCCGCAACCGCACTAATCATGGTGGTATTTTGGCTAAGGGTTCAGGAATGATTAAGACGGGCGAAAATGGTCGGGGCTTGTCTTCGCGTTGGTATCCAAGCACTTTGGTCAAGCGAATTGCCGACATCCATAGGATGCGCGACAGGATAACCTTCATTCGCGGCGACGCATTCGAAATTATGGAGCAGCATCTCTATGATGAAAACTGCTTTTTCTTTATCGACCCTCCATACACGATAGCAGGACGTAGGCTTTACAACCATTTCGAAGTTGACCATTGCAGAATCTTTGAACTCGCAAGCCAGATGAGCGGTCATTTCCTTCTCACATACGATGACACGCTTGAAGTCCGTGAATGGGCTGAGGCATACGGTTTGCCTTATATGACGATACCCATGCAGACGACCCATCTTGTCACAAAAAACGAGCTTCTCATATCAGATTCATTTGACTGGTATGGGTGTAATGCCACGAAGACTAAACCAAGGCTTGAATTGTGTATGGGTTAACTAATCTATACGTGGTTTGACGATAGTCCTTTTTTGGAAGTTTTTTTGTCGTCTTTTTTCATGCACTTGCTTTTTTTCGTATTTTCGCAACCGAAAAAGCATCATTAATAGTTCACACGATAACCCATAGACAATTATGAAATACGATGTATTCATCAGTTACCGGCGAGAGGGCGGCACCCATCAGGCTGATGCTCTGGAAAGTAAGTTGATATTAAAGCGAAAAGAATATAGGGGTAGGGTCTTCTTGGATAGGGAGGAGATTAGAGGGGAGGATTGGAAGAAAAAGATAGATGAAAGTATTCGTGAGTCCTGCAATTTCGTCGTGATTATTTCAAAAGGTTGTTTTCCCCATAAGGGAGAAGGAACTGATTATTTTTTGCTTGAAATAGATCAGGCTTTAAGAATGGGAAAGAATGTCATCCCGGTCTATTATGACGGTATGGAATATAAGGACATTAAAGACTATTTGGCTGGTATAGAAGGTTTTCATAATCGGAACCACATCACTTTCAACAATAATAATACAGATGGCTCAGTTGACCAAATCATCAAATTCCTGAAAACAGAGAAAGAGGTATTGCGTCATCGATATAAGTCGCTTTGCACTGAAAAGACCGCTGTTCGTGAGGAACTTATGTTGTTGGAAGGAGAAAAGTTGGAATTGAAATGCCCAGTTTGTGCTAATAGTTATACAGAAGATTTGACTTACTGTCATGTATGTGGCTACAAATTCTTTGATGAGTTGGAGAAGTCTGCATCTGAGAAGAGCGAACTGCTACAGGAACGCGGGAGATTAAAGAAACACAAAGAGATTTGGTGTAATAGTCGTTCTGACGAAACCGTTACCGAATTAAAATTGAAACTAAAGGAAACGGAAAATAGACTTCGCGATGCGGAAAAGGAACGAGAAGATATAAAGAATTTTTCCATCAAGAATGAAAGAGAACAGATGGAAATAGAGCATAGATTGCGAAGTCAATTACAAGATTCGGAAGCTAAACGTAAAGAACTGGAAGAGTATCAGGCAGAACTGGAGAAACAATTGGAAACTTTAAAAAATCAGGCTACAGTTTCTGTTATTGGTCAAGAGACACTTGAAATCCCTGTGAATGACAAGGTGTCTTTCAAGATGATTCGTGTGGAAGACGGTAGTATGGGAACATTTTATATCGGTGAGACTCAGGTGACGCAAGAACTATGGCAAGCACTGATGAGGAATAATCCGTCACGTTTTGAGGGGCAGAAGAATCCTGTGGAGCGCGTAAGTTGGTACGATATCTGCGGCAAGGATGGAAAGGGGACGGACCCGAATTGTTTCCTTTACAGACTCAAGCAGAAAACGGGTAAGAATTTCCGTCTTCCAACGGAGGCCGAGTGGGAGTATGCCGCCAAGGGAGGCAATAAGAGCAAGGACTACATCTATGCTGGTAGTGACGATATTGACAAGGTGGCTTGGTACTGGAAAAACAGTGGAGACAACTATTTGAAAGGGAGTGACAATGATTGGGATTGGAGCAAGATTGAGAAAAACAGGTGTAAGACACATCCGGTGAAGCAATTGTCTCCCAATGAACTTGGCCTTTATGACATGAGCGGCAATGTGTGGGAATGGTGTGAAGACCTGTATAATCCTTCCAGTTCGGGCCGCGTGCTTCGCGGCGGTAGCTGGTTCAACGGCGCGGGGAACTGTCGTGTGTCGATCCGGCTCAGCCAGCCCCCCGACGACTGGGACGACGGCGGCGGCTTCCGCCTCGTCCTTCCCCAGTAAACCTCTTCAAAAGACCTTAAGCAGTAGCGGAGTGGAGTCTTGGCGGCCAATGAGAAAGACAGGAAAAGCGGAACGGAGCAAAACACACAAAACCATGAACACACAAACTAAATACACTCGATTTCAAGTATGGCGTCAGTCTTTGGCAGGATTGGATAGAAGCCAACTGGTAGGGACTTACGACACGAAGGAAGAGGCTCTTGAAGCGGCACGGTTAGAGAAAGCCAAGTGTGATGATGAAGGTAACTATTGGGCTGAAATGTATGGAGAAAATGATAGGTTTTTCGTTGTTGAAGAAGGTTTACGCCCAACGAAACTGAAGCAAATTCTGGAAGGTAAAAGCAATGGTAATCAATACATGGTATAAAACTTGGTAAATGTCCCCAATGGTTCTAAACATAATCTAAAAGACCCGATAATGAAAAGACCCTCCCTAATTCTCCTCTTTCTTCTGCTTGCCGCTGGTGTTTTCGCGCAGCAGGTCTGGACCATAGAAACCATTCCCAACACCCGCTTGCAGGGCAACGCGATTCATGTGTCAGACCCAGACGACTACTTGTCGGACAGCGCGGAGATGACCATCAATACGGCCCTGTGCGCCATTCGTGATACGGCGGATGTCTTCGTTGTTACTTTGGGTTCTATCGGTGAGGCGGATCCTAAGCGTTTTGCCACGCGGCTGTTCAACCGCTGGGGCATTGGCGATGCTGGAAAGGACAACGGCGTGCTGCTGCTCTTCGTGGAGGACCAGCATGCCCTTGAGTTTGAGACAGGCTATGGTGCGGAGGAAACCCTCACGGATGCCAAGTGTCAGCAGATTTTCACCCATACCATTGTGCCCTATTTCCGTGCCGGCGACTATGAGGGAGGCCTCTGTGCGGGAGTGGCCAGCATCGTGGAGGTCTATGGCGGCGAGGTGCCTGTGGGACTGATGGACTATATGCCTGCTGTTGGCAGCAGCGATAACGACAGCAGCAGCGATGCAAGCGACGAAGATGTAGGCGGCATGATGATTTTTGTCAGCCTGATGATTATTGTCCTGCCCTTTATCGGGATGCTGTACTGGGCCGTAAAAAGGAAAAAGAAAGCAACGGTGGCTGATGCCAGTAAGTTGAGAACAGAAGACGGGGTCACTTATTTGGAAGGCTCGAAGACCTTGTGGTCAGGCTCTCCTTGGGAGGGTAACGGCTGCCTCGGTGGCTTGATGATTGGCTGCTCGCTGCTCCTGTTTGTCGTCTTGGTGGTGGCGGTCATCGAAGCGAGGTTCCCTGGAATGCCGGAGAAGACTCGCTACAACTGGGGGGCTGGGATTGGCTTGCTGCTCTATCTCACCTGGATATGCTTCCGGCAGGGACAGCGCACCTTGAAGGTTGCCGACGACTTGGCCAAGAAGTCGGTGAGTCCCAAGGGGGTCTATAAGGCGGCGTCTGACCATACGGCCAACAAACTCGCGTTCTGGATGGCTCCCTGGCTGGGATGGTTCTATATCAGGAAGTTGAAGTCAAGGATGGAACATAGTTCCGAGTGCCAATGCCCCACCTGTCACAGCCAGATGCGGAAGAACTCACAATTCAAACTGTCGGAAATCCAAACTTTGGAGAACCGCCTTGGAGCGATGAGCTACAGACCCCTTTACTGCGACAACGGGCATATCCTCGTGTTAAAGGACAAGGGCAAGAATTATGATGACTACAGCACTTGCAGCAAATGCGGTGCTTTCACCTTGAAGAAAACGCATAGCGTGACGCTCAGTCAGGCTACCTATTCGCACAGCGGCGAGAAGGAAGAGACATACGAGTGCCAGAATTGTGGCTATTCCTTCACGAAGAAGGTTGTGATTCCCATGAAAGTTTCCTATTCCAGCAGTGGCAGCGGTTCCTCCTCATCGGGTCGAAGCTATTCCAGCCATTCGTCGAGCCGTTCTTCCGGCGGCTCCTTCGGCGGGGGACGAAGCGGTGGCGGTGGCTATTCGGGCAGATGGTGAATGTGAGATGAAATTTTTTTTATTGCCGTTTCTGTTTTTTTCTATTTTTGCGGGTCAAAATAATTCAGAATGGATCTCTTCTCCTGCCTATCGCCTTTCGTGTTTTGCAGCTTCGCCTCGGGCAGCAGTGGCAACTGCTACTATGTGGGTCGGCAGGACGAAGGCCTGCTGGTTGATGTGGGCATCAGCGCGAGGCAGGTGAAGGAGAAACTGCTGCATCAGGACTTGTCGTTGGACAACATCAAAGCCATCCTGATTACCCACGACCATATCGACCATGTGTCAGGACTGGAGATGCTGCTGAAAAACACAGCTATCCCCATCTATGCCCACCCTGACTGCCTGCAAGGCTTAGCGGAAGGGAATGCCACCAAGCGACTCGACCACGCGCTTTTCCACGAGATAGAACCTGCTCAGCCCTTTGAGCTTTTGGGCATCCGCATTGAGCCTTTCCCCGTGATGCACGATGGGAGAGGGGCAATGGGTTACTTCTTTGACTGCGAGGGCCACACGCTGACCATCGCCACCGACATCGGGATGCTGGACAAGGTGGTGAAGGAACAGCTCCGTAGGGCTGAAAACCTGGTGGTGGAAGCCAACTATGATGTGGAGATGCTGGAGCATGGGTCGTATCCCTACATCCTGAAGCAGCGCATCGCGGGTCCTTTCGGCCATCTGAGCAATGTGGAGTCGGCGCGGTTTCTTGCTGAAATCTATCATCCTGGCATCAAGAACATCCTGCTGTGCCACCTTAGCGAGAACAACAACACCCCTGAGCGGGCCATGCAATGCTTCTACGAGCAGTTCCGCAAACGGCACGTGCATCTTGACGTGAACACAACGATATGCCCCTTGCCGAGGCATAAGTCGACGGGCTTTGTCTATCTGTAAATCCGGTTTATTTCTTACGCCCCGTAAGACTCTCGGCGTAGTTGCGCAGGTGAGCCTTGCGCTCTTCAGGCAGACTGACGGCAGCGAGGGCTTCGATGGCCTTGCGGTCATAATCGGCGATGACTTTTCCCACCGCTTCCTTGACGTGCAGGCTGTCATAGATGGCCTGTACCTCTTCGATTTTCTCTTCCTCGTCGTGGTCCATGCGGAGGGTGAAGAGGTATTCGAGACGCTTGCGGTCTTCCTTGGAGGCCAACTCGAGGGCTTTCAGGTAGAGGTAGGTCTTTTTGTTGTCGGCGATGTCGCCCCCGTGACGTTTACCGAATACTTCCACGTCACTATAGAGGTCGAGGATGTCGTCCTGAAGTTGGAAACTCATACCCATGGCGATACCGAACTCATAGAGGTGACGGATGTCGGACTCGTTGGCACCTGCTACGGTAGCACCCATTTGTAGGGCGGTGGCCAACAGGACGGCGGTCTTCAGGCGAATCATCTCTAAATACTCGTCAATGGTCACGCTGCCTAAGGTCTCGAAGTTGAGGTCCATCTGCTGCCCTTCGCAGATTTCTATGGCTACTTTGCCCAATTGTTGCGCCAGTTCTGCGCCTTTGGTGGGTTTCAGGGCGAATTGGAAAGCTTTGGCCAGCATCGCGTCGCCTGAAAGGATGGCGATGTCGGCGTTCCACTTTTGGTAGACGGTCTCCATTCCACGCCGCAGGGGAGCCTTGTCCATGATGTCGTCGTGGATGAGGGTGAAGTTGTGGAAGGTCTCCAAAGCCAATGCAGGCCAGAGGGCTTGCTGCTCGTCGCCACCAAACATCTCGTTGGCCAAGAGGCAGAGCATGGGGCGGAGACGTTTGCCCTTTTGGAGTATCGTGTAGGCGATGGGTTCGTATAGTTCGGCGGGCTGTCCGCTGAAGTCGGTGTGCGCCATGAAGTCGGCGAAATCCTGTTGCAGTTGTTTGATGGTTTCCATAGGAATTGTTGTTATAGTGGCACAAAAGTAAAGAATTTTGTCGAAAACAGACAATTTGGAGCGAAATTTGTAGTTTTTATTCGGTCCTTGAGCTTGCCGTTGCTGAGCAACGTCGAAGCATCGAAGGGCCGCAGAAAAGAATAATTTGAAAACTATGAGATACTTACGACTGATTCCCGCCTTGTTGCTCGCAGTGCTGTTGGCCTCGTGCAACACAACCAAGAAACTCTATGAAGCCCAGGAATACGACCAAGTAATTCAACGGCTGGCACCCGAAGCTGTTAAAGGGAAAGCTACTTTGAACGAAATGAATATGCTGGCGGGTTCGTATCACAAGGCCAACCAAGCTGACCATGAACGTATACAAGCCCTGAAAGCCACAGGGCAACCTGACGTGTGGCCTGAGATTTACCAACGCTATTGCAGCATGAAAGGCCGCAACGATGTGCTGTCGAAACTGCCCAAAAAGGTCAAGAAAGGCATGAACTACTCCAAACTCGACTTGGATGAGGATATGCTGGTGGCTCGCAACAAAGCGGAGAACTTTTTGGTGGCGAAGGCGAACCAGTTGCTGAGTACAGGCTCTAAAGCCGATGCGGAGGAGACAGCGGAATATATCAAACAGTTGGCTCGCACCAATCCTGAGAACAAGAATATGATGGACTTACGCAAAAAGCAGATGTTGCGCTCGGCGAATGAGGTGACTTTGCGTTTCGCCAACGAAGAGCCTATGTCGAAGGCAGTTGTGGATGTTGTGCTTGGCTTCGATGAGGGTGAGGTTCCGTATACTATTGTCTTTACAAAGAAATCGTCTGCATTGGTAACTGTTGATGTGAGTAGTATTGTGGTGTCACCCATCCGTCTCGATGAGGTGTCGTTCAAGGAAAGCAAGGACGGAAAGACGGTAGAAGTGACAGACCATTCCCAGAACAAGAGTGCAACGATTACGGGCGTGATTGACTATCGTGACCAAGAAGGGAAACTCATTGGAACTGTCCCTTTCGAGGCGAAATCCTCTTTCAAAAACGACTACACCACTATCCGAGGCGACCGCGAGGCTTGTTCAGCTGAGACGTTGAGCCGCCTCAATAGCCAACCTGTTCCCGTCCCTACGGATGAGAGTTTGCTGTTGGATGCAGCGAGAAAACTGAATGATTTATTGGCGAATGAGTTGAAGAAGTAGGTGATATGTAACCCCGAAAGGAGGGGCAGAGTCTATTGGCTGTTGCCTTTTTTGGACTGTTCCTTCGTGAGCCGTAGCGCCACCGAGTCCATGATCCTTTCCATCGTTGCAGGTTCGTATGTGTAGTACTGCATGTTCTCGTTAAAGATGCTGTCGGTGATGCCATAATGTTCGAAGAGCTGCCGATAATACACCTTTGGCTTGTCGCCAATCTCAACTCCGTTTGATTTATTGTAGTTGATGTCGGCCTCGATAATCTGCACGTCGGTCATGATGTCTATCATTTCTTTTTCGGTGAGGAGACGTGAGGGCTTAACGTCTTTGCTCTTGTCCTCACAGGCGGAGAACAAGAGCAAAAACAAAGCTATAATGAAAAGTCGTTTCATTACCGATTAGTTACCAACATCCGACAGGAATTTGATACGCATTAGGCGCACTTCCTCTTCATCGTATTCATCCTCGCCCAGTTCACGCAAGGCGGTTTGGATGTCATCGGTCTCTGCCTCATGGAAGTATTCCAGGATGTCTTCCTGATGGTAGATGTCAACGGTGTCTTCGATGTAGTAGTTGATGTCGAGGTGAGTACCCGAAGAGACGATGCTCTCGATTTCCGACAGCAGTTCGTCAAACTCCAGCCCCTTGCCGTAGGCGATATCCTCTAACGGAATCTTCTTGTCGATGTTTTGGATGATACCAATCTTCAGCGCGGAGTTGTTGACTACCGACTTGACCACCATATCATTGGGGCGGGTGATGTCGTTCTCTTCCACATACTCCTTGATGAGCTTGATGAAAGGATCGCCGAATTTCTCGGCCTTACCCAAGCCCACACCCGCAATTTGGGTCATCTCCTCTTTCGTGATGGGGTATTGGATGGCCATATCCTCTAAAGAGGTGTCTTGGAAGATGACAAAAGGAGGCAGTCCGTTCTGTTTGGCGATGGTCTTGCGAAGGTCTTTCAGCAGGGAGAAGAGGGCTTTGTCGGCACCGCCGTCCTTGTTGGCACCCAATGCAGCCATCGTCTCAGGATCATCGTCGTCTGAGTTTTCGTAGTCGTGGTCCTTGACGAGCATGATGGTATAGGGCTTCTTGATGAAATTCTTGCCCTCCTTGGTCATCTTCAGGATGCCGTAGTTTTCAATGTCCTTCGACAACAGCTTGTTGACCAATGCTTGACGGATGACTGCAGTCCAGTATTTTTCGTCGTGTTCGTCGCCGGCGCCAAAGAACTCGTTGTTTTCCTGCTTGGCAGCCTTGATGTCACCGGTGAGCTTGCCGGCCAGCAACTCGGCGATATGTTTGGTCTTGAAGAGTTGCTTGGTTTCTTCAACGGCTTCGAGGACGAGTTTGAGGTCTTCCTTGCCGTCGAATTTCTCTTTCGGATAGCGGCAGTTGTCGCATGACCCACAGCTCTCCTTGTTGTATTCCTCGCCGAAATAGTGCAGCAGCAGACGATGGCGGCATACAGCCGACTCGGCGTAAGTTACTGTTTCATTGAGCAGTTCGCGGGCTATCTCCTGTTCGGCGACATTCTTGCCTTTGTTGAATTTCTCGAGTTTATGGATGTCCTCGTAGTCGTAGAAGGCGATGCAGTTGCCTTCGCCTCCGTCGCGTCCGGCACGGCCTGTCTCCTGATAGTAGCCTTCGAGGCTCTTCGGGATGTCGTGGTGGATGACGAAACGCACGTCGGGCTTGTCGATACCCATACCGAAGGCGATGGTGGCCACGATGACGTCGGCCTCTTCCATGAGGAACTTGTCTTGGTTCTCCTTTCGCGTCTGGCTGTCCAATCCGGCGTGATAGGGTAGGGCACGGATACCGTTCACCATGAGGGTTTCGGCCAACTCTTCCACTTTCTTGCGGCTGAGGCAATACACGATACCCGACTTGCCCGGGTTCTGCTTGATGTATTTGATGATGTCTTTGACGACGTCTTTGGTCTTGGGGCGTACCTCATAATAGAGGTTTGGCCGGTCAAACGACGACTTGAAGACCTTGGCATCCATAATTTCCAGATTCTTCATGATGTCGTTCTGCACCTTTATGGTAGCAGTGGCGGTAAGCGCAATCACAGGCAACTTGTCGCCAATGGCGTTAATGATGGGGCGCAGGCGGCGGTATTCTGGGCGGAAGTCGTGACCCCATTCAGAAATACAGTGCGCTTCGTCAATGGCGATGAATGAGATTTTCAGTGTGCGCAGAAACTCCACCGTTTCTTCTTTGGTGAGCGACTCAGGTGCCACATAGAGTAGCTTGGTTTTCCCGCTCTTCAAGTCTTCTTTCACTTCAAGCAACTCTGCTTTCGACAGCGACGAGTTCATCACATGGGCGATGCCAAGTTCGGTGCCGAAGTTGCGAATCATGTCCACTTGATTCTTCATCAGTGCGATGAGTGGTGAAACCACGATGGCTGTCCCTTTCGACATCAGTGCAGGTAGTTGATAGCATAGCGATTTGCCTCCGCCAGTAGGCATCAGGACGAAAGTGTTGTTGCCGGCAAGGACGCTCTTGATGATTTCTTCCTGGTTCCCTTTGAACTGGTCGAAGCCAAAAACGTCTTTCAGCAACTTGTAAATCTCGAGGTCTGCTTTTTGTGCCATGTTTCTTCCTTTTGGTATTGTCCGAATTTTTGCGTTATTTTGCAATCTGTTTTGAAAAACTACGTTATTGCCCTTGAGAGTTTTCTCCCAAATCAGCAAAGACAAAGTTATAGCATTTAGTTCATTCGGCGCAAGAAAAAAGAGAAAAAAATGAGAAAAAATGAAGAAATAATTCAACTTGCTAATCAAATCATTGAAAATGAATCTTGTGCAATTAGTGGGTTGAAGGCTAAGTTGGATGATGATTTTGCAAAAACGGTTGAATTGATGCTTGAAAACAAGGGAAATCTTGTGTTTTCGGGCATTGGAAAGAGTGCCATCATAGCCCAAAAGATAGTCGCAACGATGAATTCGACGGGTACAACGGCTGTATTCATGCATGCCGCCGATGCCATTCATGGCGACTTGGGGATGGTTCGTGAAGGGGATATTGTTGTGGTTTTGTCGAAAAGTGGCGAGACTCCTGAAATCAAAATGCTGGTGCCGCTCATCAAGCTGAGAGGGAACAAAATTGTGGCGATAGTGGGCAATGCGCAGTCGTATTTGGCTTCGCAGGCCGACTTTGTGCTTGATGTTACGGTGGACGAAGAAGCGATTCCAGGCAGTTTGGCACCTACGAGTAGTACTACAGCCCAACTTGTCATGGGAGACGCACTGGCACTAATATTAATGAGGTGTCGCGGTTTTTCCACCGCTGACTTCGCTAAGTTCCACCCAGGCGGAGCTTTGGGAAAGCAGCTCTATCTGCGCGTGAAGGACTTATATGTCAGGAATGAACGTCCTGAGGTCGGTCCCAACGACAGTTTGACGCAAGTCATTATTGAAATGACGGGGAAACGTCTCGGCGCCACTGTGGTCACGAAAGATGAACACCTTGTCGGCATCATCACGGATGGCGATTTACGCCGTATGTTGCTGAAATACCCGGACATTGAACAGGTGAAAGCTGAGCAAATCATGACCTCGAATCCCAAGACTATTGATGAAGACGCTCTGGTGGTGGATGCCCTACACAAGATGCGGGAGAACAGTATTACACAATTACCTGTTGTGCATGATGGGAAGTATTTGGGTATCATTCATTTGCACGATATACTTAAAGAAGGAATATTTTAGTTATGAGACTTTGGACACAAGATTTGGTTAAGAAATACAAGCAACGCACGGTGGTGAAGGGCGTTAGCGTGGATGTCAACCAAGGGGAGATAGTGGGTCTGCTGGGTCCCAACGGTGCTGGTAAGACAACTACGTTCTATATGGTGGTGGGACTCATCAAGCCCTATTCTGGTAAGGTGTTTCTCGATGAGGAGGACATCTCGGTTCAGCCTATGTTCAAACGTGCACAGATGGGTATTGGCTATCTGGCCCAGGAGGCTTCGGTGTTCCGTCAGATGAGTGTGGAGGACAACATCGCTTCGGTGATGCAGTTCAAGAAAGGGATGACGAAGCAGGCACAGCAAGAGAAGCTGGAGTCGCTTTTGGACGAGTTCGGTTTGCAGCACGTCCGCAAGAGCATGGGCATACAGCTTTCAGGCGGTGAGCGCCGTCGTACTGAAATAGCCCGAGCTTTGGCCGTCGACCCGAACTTCATCCTTTTGGACGAGCCTTTCGCTGGTGTCGACCCTATCGCTGTGGAAGATATTCAGCGCATCATCTTCAAGTTGAAACGCAAGAATATAGGTGTTCTCATTACAGACCATAACGTGCATGAGACACTCTCTATCACTGACAGAGCCTATTTGCTCTTCGACGGGTCGGTACTGCTTTCGGGTACACCAGAAACCCTTGCTGAAGACGAACACGTCCGCGAAGTGTATCTGGGACATAACTTTATCTTGCACAAGAAAGAATTGTAAGAGTCGCTTCGCGTCACAGCAAGGCACGAGGCAGTCCGGATAATCAAGTTCTATTACTCCATTTTCTCAGCAAAGAAAATCGACATCAGGATATAGAGTATCATCACAAACGGCAGCGCCACAAGTCTGAAGATGGCGAAACCCACAATGGCAACGAGCAGGAAAATCCACCTTACCTCGTTGCCTTTCCATTTCGTGGACTTCATTTTGAAGGAGAAGAAGCGTAGGCGACTCACCATTAAGAAGGAGAAGAATAGAGTAATGCCTACGCAGGCCCATGCACTTATACAACCATCGGTAAGATGACCTGCTTGTGAGAGCGCCAAAGGCAACGATGCAACGAAAATAGCCATCCCTGGTGCTGGCAGGCCGCGGAAGAGCGTCTTTTGTGTGTCGTCGATATTGAATTTGGCCAGACGGATGGCTGAGAACACGGGCAATAAGAAAGCCAGGCAAGGCAGTAAATAGACACCTCCTATGGTTGACGGAGGAACAAGCCAAAATCGGGAGTCAAGATTACGGCTCATCAGCCAGTACATGATGAATCCAGGGGCTACACCGAATGAGACCACATCGGAGAGTGAGTCCAAGTCAGCGCCGATAGGGGAGTGGGCATGAAGAAGACGGGCTGAGAAACCGTCCAAGAAATCGAAGAAACCAGCCACGAAAATCATGATGGCGGCTTTGACGGGCATACCTGAAGTAAGGAAAAGGACAGACAGACAACCCGATACAAGGTTACCGCAAGTGATGGCGTTGGGGATATGTTGCTTGAGGTTCATTTTGTGTTTTTTTTTTCTGTGGTGCAAAGGTAATGTTTTTTCCGAAAAGCTGTATTTTTGCGCAAAAATTGAAAGCGTTTTATGCAACACCAGTATTATTCTCTGAAGCAAATATCGGATATCGTTGGAGGGCAATTGGTTGGGGCCACAGAGGGACAGCAGGTCTGTGACTTGCTCATTGACAGCCGTCACCTGATGGATTCGCGTCAGACTTTATTTTTCGCCTTGACTACCCCGCGTAATGATGGCCATAAATACATTGGCGAGTTGTATGACAAAGGCGTGCGGGCCTTTGTGGTGAAACGTCAGCCCGACGATGCCTATCCAGGGGCGGCTTTTGTCATAGTGCCCGACACCTTGAAAGCCTTACAGACCTTAGCGGCCTATCATCGTCAACAGTTCTGTTTCCCAGTCATTGGTATTACGGGTAGCAATGGCAAGACCATCGTCAAGGAATGGCTGTTCCAAATGCTCAATCCTGACTACAACATCGTCCGCAGTCCCAAAAGCTATAACTCACAAGTGGGTGTGCCGCTCTCGGTGTGGCAGATGAGCGAGAACAACACCATGGGTATTTTTGAAGCGGGTATCTCCGAACCGGAAGAGATGGTGGCCTTGCAGGATGTCATCCGCCCGACTATCGGTGTATTCACCAACATCGGGCAGGCGCATGAGGAGAATTTCATCAGTCACGCCCAGAAAGCAGGGGAGAAACTCAACTTGTTCACTAAAGCGGAGCAACTGGTATATTGCATGGACTATTCAGAGATTCAGCAGGTGATTATCCGCTCCAACCTTGCCGAAAAGGTGAAACTGTTCACTTGGAGTCATAAATTCGAGGAAGCCGACCTGCTCGTGAAACAGGTGACGAAGACGGAGAAATCAGCTACGATGGACTGTATGTATCAAGGTGAGGAACTGTTGTTTACCATTCCTTTTGCCGATGACGCCTCCATTGAGAACGCGCTTCATTGCATCGCTGTGGGACTGCTGCTGAAGATGGAACCTGCTACCATTGCCGAGAGACTGATGTCGCTTACTTCCATCGCCATGCGTCTCGAAATCAAGGCGGGAGTAAACAACTGTACCATTATCAACGACTATTACAACTCGGATGTCAACTCATTGGCCATTGCCCTCGATGTGATGAGCCAACAACATCAGCACCGGCACCGTACAGTCATCTTGTCTGATATTTTGCAAAGCGGACGCAACGAGATAGACCTCTATACGGAGATTGGACAAATGCTCAAGAACAAGGATGTCGACCTGCTTGTTGGTATCGGCGAGGCTATCTCACGCCAGGCCAACAAGTTTGAAATGGAAGCGTGTTTCTATAAGAACGTGTCCGACTTCCTCGCTCAGTTCCCGCTATCGAAGTTCAATAGCCAGACCATTTTGCTCAAGGGAGCCCGTGCTTTCGAGTTTGAGCAAATCGGTATGGAGTTGCAGGAAAAGGCGCATGAGACAGTATTGGAAATCAACTTCAACCATTTGGTCAACAATTTGAATTACTTCCGCTCGAAAATCAAGCCGGAGACCAAACTGATGGCTATGGTAAAAGCTTTTGGTTACGGTAGCGGCAATTTGGAAGTCTCCAATGTGCTCCAGTTTCATAACGTGGATTATCTTACCGTTGCTTTTGCAGACGAGGGCGTGGACTTGCGCCGCGCAGGTATCAACCTGCCTATTATGGTGATGAGCCCAGAGGTAAACAGCTACGACAATATCATAAAATACCATCTTGAGCCGGAGGTGTTCAGCTTCCGTAATCTTGAGTTCATCGAGAAAGCGATGCAGAATGCCGCATTGCCCGAGGCGCATCCGCTGAATATCCACATCAAGTTGGATACAGGTATGCATCGCTTAGGTTTCTCTATAGAAGAGCTTCCCGAACTCATTCGTCGTATTCAAGCTAATCCTATGCTGAACGTGAAGAGCGTGTTTTCGCATTTGGCTACAGCCGACAACCCGGCAGAGGACGAGTTCACCATGCGTCAAATCCATTGTTTTGAGGAGGGGAGTCAGATGATTGTGGATGCTTTTCCTCAAGCTTTGCGCCACATTCTTAATACGGCGGGTATCTCGCGCTTCACGAAGTATCAGTTCGATATGGTGCGTTTGGGTATTGGATTGTATGGTGTGCCTACATGCGAGGCCGACAGGGGCGTTTTGCAGCCTGTGGTAGCGCTCAAGACGACCATCACCCAGATTAAGCGTATCCCCAAGGGCGACAGCATCGGCTACAACCGTCATGGGCGCGCTGAACGCGATATGCGGATTGGCATTGTGCCTATTGGCTATGCCGACGGTCTTTCGCGCTTGTTGGGTAACGGTAATGGTGTTTTCTTTGTACACGATTGTCCTGTAAGAATCATCGGCGATGTTTGCATGGATATGTGCATGCTTGATTTGACCGATATCGAGGTCTCCGAAGGCGATACGGTCATCGTCTTTGATGCCGAACACGATGTCAATGACATTGCCAAAGCCAGTCAGACGATTCCATACGAAATCATGACTCGCGTTTCGCAGCGTGTGAAGCGGGTGTATTATCAGGAATAGAGTGCAAATGGTATGTGAATGAATCCGATTTGGATTCTATTGTGCCTCAACTTCTCTTGAATACAGAATGGATTTCTTCCTTAACCCATTCCCAATCTTGTCTATTGGGAATGAGTTGGGTTATTTTACAACCTGTGTGTTTATGGAACACAATCCATTGGTAAATGAACAATGATGTGTATGTCAGGGTGGTGGTGATGGCCGCACCACGGATACCTAACCAGGGAATTAAAATGAATGCGGAAACCAGGGTGACAGAAAGCCCTAAAAGAGAGGCGTAAAGGTTATATTTTGGTTGGCCCGTTCCGGAGAAATAGTTTGCCAAAATGGTGTGAGCAGAGAAAAACACTACACCAGGTGCAATCAAAAGGATGACAGGTCGAATGCCGCTAAACTCGTCAGAAAACAGCCATTCGAAGAAGCTGGTAGGAAGCAGACAAATCGCTAACAGGGTGGTGAAAGTCAGCAAAACGGATAGCTTCATAAAACGCAAAGTGAGTTGCGATGCGCGTTGCTGGTTTTCATTGTTGCTCAAGGTTGAAAACTCCACTAAGCCAATGCTCTGACCAATGATATTCACCCCTTCAGTGACCTGGGTTCCTGTGGCAAACACACCGATAGACCTCTCGTCACAGTGTGTTTTCAGCAGATAAAGACTTAGGCGTTTGTTAAGGGTGCTGACCAGTGTGGAGAGTTGGAGAAAAGCACCGTAGTGGAGCATCTCCTTTAGACTGCTGCCAAACGGGTCGTGCCCCTCGCGTTTCATGTTGGGGAACAATAATACCCAACCGACAAGCGTAGCTAAACTGTAGCCGCACAATTGTGAGTATAACAAAGCTTTGGCTGTTCTTAGGTTCAAGGCAAAGATAAACACTGCCATCATGGAGACTTGGGTAAGTATCTGGGTAAGAAACAGCCAATTATAGGTGGCTACTCGCTCTTTTCCAAGGAAATGATTCAGGTTGAACTCGTGCAAGCTATAGACAAAGGTCATTAACAGGACAAGCCAGGCATAGCCTTCGGGGACGATGTTGTGGTAAAATGGCGGGAAGAATGAAAATACCTTGAACAGCATCAGATAAATCAGCATGACGAAGCCAATCCAGCCATAAGAGAGTGTAAGCAGGGTGGAGAGTTTCTTTCGTGGTGTGAAATACACCAGTCCGCTGCCGGCGATAAGTTCGATGCCTATTAATAAAAAGGTGATGTCGGTCTGGGCAATAAAGGCTTTGCCCCATTCAGCGGCACCGAGACACTTGGTACCCATGATGAGGGATGCCATCTGTGTCAGCACATTGACAGCCTTTGTTGCTCCCGTTCCAAGAATCTTCTTGAACATGACTGCTTTTAGCGCTTCACGAATTTTAGGGTTTGGTGTCCAATGCGTATGAAGTAGAGCCCCGCTGTCAAATCACCCACAGAGATTTCTTCTTCGCCCATGACAGCCAGTTTCCTGATGCAAAGGCCAATGGTGTTGTAGATGCTTATTTCAGTCTCTCCTTCTATTCCTTCAAGATGAATCTTGTCGCTGGTAGGGTTGGGGTAGAGGGTTATCGGGTTGTTATCGTTCTCATCCACACCGGTACCATTGAAGAAAGCGGCCAGGATAATGTCGTGGTCTACGAGAATCTCACGCGGGTTGTCGGTGACACCATCACCCCATTTCACAAAGTCATAGTTGTCGTTGGGGATTGCGGCCAGTGTTGCTGTTGAACCGGCGTTATAGGTGCCCGCACCGAGGATGTAGCCTTGATTCTCGTCGTATTGCACGGTGATAGTATATGTCACCGTGGGCTCTGGCGAGAACGAAGCGATATATTCGGTGTTTTCTGTTACCAAAATCGTGCGTGGATTGTCGGCATTGCCATCTTGCCAACCTGTGAAATAGTATCCCTGATGGGGATTGGCTCCAATAGTAACTAGCTCATTGACTGGATAGGTGCCGCTGCCGTATGTGGAACCTAAGAGAGGACTTTCGGGTCTCACAAGGATAGTGTAGGTCTGTACGGGAGGAATGTATTCAAAGATGGCTTTGAATTCCATATTCTGGGTGACGGTAATGTTGCGTGGGTTATCAGTATTGCCATCGTCCCAGCCTCTGAAGACGACATTCTCGAAAGGTGTGGCGCTAATTTCAATGGTCGTGCCTTCAGGATAGGTGCCGTTTCCGCTGACCGTACCTAACTCAGGATCGTTGGGGGTTACGGTGACAGTATAGGTAGGCGTGCCGTTATGGTAAAACAAAGCCTTGAAGTGCATGTCGTGGGTGACAACTACATTGCGCGGGTTGGTTACGAGTCCGTCGCTCCAACAGAGAAACATATAGTTTTCATTTGGAGTGACTTTAAGTGTGGCAACAGTACCATAGTCATAGATGCCTCCTCCCGATACAATGCCGCCTTCTTCTGGGTCGGATTCTGTTGTAATTTCGTATTGCAGGGGAGTAAAGAATGCTTTATAAGTGGCATTTCCTTCCACAATGATCTCTCTCGGATTCTCGGTGACGTTATCGTCCCATTGACTAAAGACATACCCGGGATTCTCATGGGCGGCAAGGGTAATGGTGTCGCCATAATAGTAGGCACCGCCTCCTGTCACAGTGCCAGCGCCATCAGGACTCACTCCAGTGGTAATGGAGCATTGTTGTCTTATGAAAATAGCACAATAAGTATGGCTCTCGGTGACGATTATGGTGCGTGGGTTGTCGGTGTTTTGGTCTGTCCATCTCGAAAACACATAACCTAAGAAAGGTGTAGCCGAAATCTCAACGGTGTCGCCATAATAGAAGGTGCCACCGCTGCTGACGCTGCCCCATTCGGGATTCTCGCTTTGGACATCAATGGTGTATTCGATTCGGCCAAATGAGGCAATGAAGGTGCTGTCTTGGATGACCACGATGTCGCGCGGGTTGTCCGTGATGCTGTCGTTCCACCCAAGGAACTCGCAGCCTTCGTTGGGAATAGCGTAGAGGGTTGCTGTGCTGCCTTCAGGGTAGGTGCCTCCGCCCTCGACTATGCCCCATTCGGGATTGGCACTTTCTAAGGTGATGTTGTACTCAGGTTGGGGAGGGGTGGGCTTCACAACGAGGTCGGTGATGATGCACCACTCATCGGGCTGATACAGGGTCTCGTTATCTTTATAGACCGTTTGTGCATCGGTATAATACACTCCGCTTTCGTTGACGACCAAGTTGCTGATTCCAGAAAGTTCAGGCAGGACATAAAGCACCTCGCCGTCTTGCCAAATACGAACAATGGTATCTGTCATGGAAATCCCAGACCAATAGATGCTGCCGTCAAATGCGGCAATGCACCCGAAGTCGGCGTTTTCTATCTGGTAGATGATGGAATCGTTTTGCCATACGACACCGTAGGAAAGGGAGTCGTTTTCAAACTTATGCCCCACTGCATAGAGGTTCTCGCCGTCGAAGCAGATGCTTTGGACACTCGAAATGGTATCTTCCATCCAAAGGAGCGAGTCGTTTTTCCAGACGCTGGCATACGTAAGGTATTCGCCAGAGAGGTAGATTGCACCGCCTGAATAAATGTCGCCTGTTGTTGTGTCAACGGCCATACTATGGATGTGACACTCGTCTTCTTCGTGGCTGTAGGAATAAAGAAGCTCACCGTTTTGCCATACGTTGTTGCCGCCAGCCACTGTCCAATCGTTGCCATTGAGGGCAATGTGGTCAAAATAGGTGCTGGTGTCGGCAGTGAATATGCATGTGTCGTTCATCCAAATCTTGCCATGAACCTCTGAACTATTGTAAGCATATCCAGCTCCGTAAATTGTACCGTCTTCCGCTACTTGAATGCCTTTCAACTGAATATCGATGCTGTCGGTGATGCTGTATAACAGCGTGTTGTTTTTGAAGACTTGACCCGTAGTAAAGTGGTTGCCTGCGACATAAACGTCTTGAGGTTGGGACTGTGGATTGTCCCAGTTGAAATAGGTTTTCACCGTCCAGTCGCCTGGCGAAAGCCAACATTGCTCCCACTGGGATCCGTTCCATGCCCAAATTCCATTACCACTGGGATCGATGTCGCTGCAAACACCCATGGGAAGAGAGGTCAACGGTTCAGTACATTCCCACACTATCCAAATGGTGTCGTTTCCCGTAACCCCAATGGGAGTGGAAAGGTCGAACTCGGCCCAATCGCCAAGACCTTGCGGCACGTCTGCCGTCATGGTGTAGACTATTGAGCCTCCAGCAGGTGTTTCGCCACCCAAATAAATGGAACAGGTATATATGCCGCCCACGGTATTGTAAAGGTCGTCGCTGAATATGCCAACTTTGGTAATCTGTGTACCAGCGTATTGGATAGCCATATCTGGCGGATAGCAGGTCGCGACGGTGGTATGTGTCCCATAACTGATGGCATCATTGAACTCGCTTGCGCAGTAGGTGTGCCAACCGTGCATCGGGGTGTTTTGGGCTACAGACATTCCTGCAAAGAATAGTATGAATGAGAGGATTAGGAGATGCTTTTTCATTGCTTAATGGATTTGAATTGCTGCAAAATTAGGAAATATTTTACTTCAAAGCTCAATAGAGGGAAGTTTTATATTTTTTCATTGTTTTGCCCATATTGTAATCGAAAATGCTGTATCTTTGCCGCCGATAAGCGGTGCCGCAAGGCTCAATAGGGAATCGGGTGAGAATCCCGGACAGTTCCCGCTGCTGTAAGCTCTTTATGCTGGCCACGATGCCACTGAAAACCCAGTTTTCGGGAAGGCGGCTCAGACCAAGGGAGTGAGTCAGAAGACCTGCCGCTTGTCAGCGAAACGATGCTTTCGGGACAAGAGCAGGCGTTCCTTATTCAATAAGGTGTACCCATTACAATCCCGATGCATTTATGTAATTGATTGAACGTTAAACCATTAAAAACTATTATTATGCGTAAAATCTTTACTTTTGCATTCCTTATGGGAATCTTCGGTCTGTTTACGACCAACCTGTTTGCACAACAGGATGCTACCATCGATCCCGCCGACATCCGCTGGTGGATTGGTGAAGGTGAAAACGAAGTAGTGTTCATCGTCAACTGGAACGAACCTGACACGGCCTTGGCTTGGGGCTATCGTTTCAGTGAAGAGTCTGTCACTGTCGAGCACATGATGGACGAAATCGCATCTGCTGACTACCGCTTCAGCTATAACGGCACCAACGGCTGGTTAGACGACATCACTTTCAATGACGGTGTCCTCGACCTCAGTTTGTATGGAATGTGGTGGATGTACATTGTCAGCGGTGAGATGGCTCAGCTGGGTTATACGCAGCAAACCATCCACAACGGCGACTATGTGAAATGGGGCGATGAGTCCTGCGGCGTGTTGCTTGATCCCGAAATGTACATTTATGTTTGGGAAAAGGAAGTCGCTGCCGTGTATCCGCTGGCCGAGGAAGCCATGATTGACTTCTCCGAAATCCTCTACTGGGTTGGCGAAGGCGAGAACGAGGTTGTATTTGCGGTCAATTGGAATGAGCCCAATAAGTGCTTGGCCTGGGGCTACCGCTTCAACGGTGAACAGAAAATCTTGAAGGAAGTGATGGACGACATTGCTGCCGCCGACCCGCGTTTTGCATACGATGCATCGTTCGGCTATGTCTCTGACCTCACCTTTGATGAAGGTGACCTGCATCTGGCCCTTTACGGCATGTACTTCATGTACAACATCAATGGCTACGCAGCATGGTATGGCTTTGACGAGCAAACCATCGTCAATGGCGACTTCATCAAGTGGGGCGACGAGTCTTGTGGCACCGAGATTGCTCCTTGGACATACGTTTGGACACAGACTGTTGAACCTGTGAGCATTTATGATGCAGTCAACGAAAATAGCGTTGCTTCGCTGTCCATCTATCCTAATCCTGCTGTCAACGAGACCTTTGTGACCATCGAAAACGGTGGGCTGAATGAGGTTTCGGTATATGACCTGCAAGGCCGCCTGGTCAGTCAGCAGAGCGTGATGGCCAACGAAGGTGAGCAGGTGCGTATCAACACCGAGGGTATGGGTGGCGTTTACTTCGTCACCGTGAGTAGCGACAATGCTGTCAGTACCTCCAAACTCGTGGTTAGATGATAAAAAGGATTACAATCCTTATAATGGCTTTGGTGCCAGTGACCCTGTGGGCACAGTTCGCTCCGGCACAGGATCAGCCTGGCACCACAGCCATGCATGCCGATTCGTCGGCTTTCGTGGCTTGGGCTACGGGTTGCGTGGCTGAGCCGGGACCGATGAACATTACCAATCCAAGTGGTGGTAACGCTGGAACAGGTTGGCCTGCTTCCAATGTCATTGGCTATCCCGAGGGTACAATGGGTGTTACTTGCCTCGGTGACGGCGGTAGGGCTACAGTGACCTTCGCTTCACCTATCTGCAACAGGGAAGGTCCGGATTTCGCTGTGTTTGAGAACGGTTTTGAAAACGCACAGACTCCAGGCTATTGGTTCCTTGAACTGGGTTTTGTCGAAGTCAGCTCTGACGGTGAGCATTTTTTCCGTTTCCCGGCTTACAGCAATACCCAGACAACAACACAGCTTGGTGGCATGGGCTGTATCGACCCGTCGCAAATCCATAATTTGGCGAGCAAATACGGGGCCATGTACGGCACTCCGTTCGATTTGGACGAGGTTCCTGACGATCCGTTGCTTGACAAGGACAACATCACTCATGTCCGTATCGTTGATGTGGTGGGTTGCATTGACCCTGAATATGCCACTTATGACTGTCAGGGGAACCCTGTCAACGATCCTTGGCCTACCGCTTTTGCTTCGGGAGGTATGGATCTCGATGCTGTCGGTGTGATTCATGATATTGAGCATTTCCCGGCACCGGATGAACCACCCTACATCGCTAACCCTGTCGATGACGTTATCTTCAATGAATTTCCTGAAACTATAGAAATCAATTTAGAAGGTGTGGCCTCTGACCCGGATGACCCGGACGAGAACATCACCTACAGGATAGTTTCAAACTCAAATGAAAGTGAGCTGTCGGTACTGTCGCTCGGTCGTTTGTTGCGACTGACCCGTCTTTCGGGTGAGGAAAGTGTGGCAATTCTTGTTCTCCGCGCCTCATCCGATGGCCAATCTGTTGAGTTTGAAGTTCATGTTATTATGCATTATGTGTATGATGGCGTTGATGAAAATGAGAGGGATAGGGTATCGGTTTACCCGAATCCGATGCGTGATGTCTTGTTCATAGAAGCTAATAATGGTTTGCCCGTGCAAAGCGTTGAGGTTTTCAACGTTACAGGACAGAGGGTTATCTCTTCAAGAGGGACTGAAATCAATGTGTCAGAATGGGATGCTGGTGTCTACTTCGTCCGTGCTGCCATTGATGATAAGATGATAATTCGTCGTATTGTGAAACAATAAAACACAAGTATGAAAAAACTAGTATTTATATGGATAATGGCTTTGGTACCAGTGACCCTATGGGCACAGTTTCCGCCTGCGGCGGGTTTGCCTGGTACTACGGCTATGCATGCCGACTCGTCGGCGTTTGTGGCTTGGGCTACGGGCTGCACGACAGAGCGTGGTTTGAAACGCATCGACAAGCCTCATTTGGGCTATGCCTCTTTCGGCGATGACACGCTGGTGCTGGGTAAGCCTGGCATGGGGGGCGCGAGTGAGATTGTCTACGATGTCGTCAGTTTAGGCGATGGCGGCGTGTCCACGGTGACTTTTGCCTCTCCCATTTATAATGGCGAAGGCCCCGACTTCGCCGTGTTTGAGAACGGCTTTGACATTGATGACGAATATGACCCGACAGGACTTCTTCATTTTTTAGAGTTGGCTTTCGTTGAGGTCAGTTCCGATGGTGAGCATTTCTTCCGCTTTCCCGCCGTTACCCTTGTTCCTTACGATACGCAACTGAATGGCAATGCAGGTATCGACCCGTCACAAATCCATAACTTTGCTGGAAAATACGATCAATTTTACGGCACGCCTTTCGACTTGGACGATGTGGAAGACGATCCCTTGTTGGATAAAAACAGTGTCACCCATGTGCGCATCATCGATGTGGTGGGCTGTATCAAGCCGGAGTATGCCGCTTTAGATTCAGAAGGCCATATCGTCAACGACCCCTGGTTCACCTCGTTTGATACTGGAGGCTTCGACCTTGAAGCCGTCGGCGTGATTCACGACTTGGCGCATGGCGTTTCATCGAATGAGTCAGAAAGTGTTTCGGTGTATCCTAATCCTGTTCGCGATAAGTTGTCCGTCAAGGGAGACAACATTCAATCCATAGTGGTGTTCAATCTTGTGGGGCAACGTATTATGAATACCACCGAGACTACCCTCGATATGAGCGACCTGACGGAAGGCATCTATTTCCTCCGTGTGGTTTGTGAAAACAGAATGGTTACAAAACGTATTGTGAAACAATAGCAAACGATGACGATGAAAAGACTACACCTGTTTCTGCTGACTGCAGTGGCGGCATTGCTGTTCTCCTGCAAGCCTGAACCGGACCCCACTCCGATAGACCCGCAGCCTTTGAACCTCAAAGGAGTCTTTGTGCTCAATGAAGGCAACTACCAGTTCTCAAACGCTTCGCTGTCGTTCTACGACCCCGAAGCCGACACAGTGGTCAACAACTTGTTCTACAAGGCCAACAATGCCCCCATCGGCGATGTAGCCCAAAGTATGGCTTTGGTGGACGGCAAGCTGTATATCGTCGTCAACAACAGCAACTACATCTATAAGGTGGATGCCAACACCATCAAGTGCGACATCACTCAACCTTACAAGCTCACCGACTTTTACTCGCCGCGCGAGATGCACTTTGTGGCACCCAACAAGGCTTATGTCAGCGACCTGATTGGCAGTGGACTGTGGATTGTCAACCCGCAGGATATGACACATTGCGGCTTTGTGGAGACGGGCAAGACTACCGAAAAGATAGTGCAGGTTGGCAACGAGCTGTACGTCAGCAACTGGTCATATTATTACAATGACCCCAACTCGCACGACAGCTACAACACCGTGCAGGTCATCGACGTGAACAACGACGTGATGGTGGCTGAAATCGAGGTAGGGAAGGAGCCCAACACGATGGTAGTCGACAAGAATGGCCATGTGTGGGTGCTGTGTGAAGGGCGCTCATGGGAAGACGAGTATGGCGAGAATCCTACCTTGTGGGAGATTGACCCTATGTTGAAGACAGCCACGCAACGTTACGAGTTCAAAGGCCCATACGATTTTGACGATGACATCAAAGGTGTGGCTTCGGCATTGAAAGCCAATCCCGCTGGCGACCAATTCTATATGGTTTACAACAATGAGGTGCGCCGCTTCGATATCAATACATTTGAATTGTCGGAGACTTTCCGCATCACGCCAGAACCTCAAGGCCTGTTCTATAATATGGCCGTGGAACCTATTACTGGAGACCTTTATGTGGCTGATGCCAAGAACTATATGATGAATGGTACTGTGTACCGCTATTCCAACGATGGAGTCCTGCTTGCCTCGTTCAAGGTAGGCCTCATTCCCAGTGCAATGTTGTTTAAATAATTGATATTCTTGTGGAGATTTCTAATCTCCGATGAGGTTCGGGTGGATGGTAAATCCGCCCGAACTTTTTGTTTCAAAATTTCCGACAAACCTTTTCGTATAGCAGAAAAAAGTGTAATTTTGCCGAAATCAACAATTCAACAATTCAACAATGACCAAAACCTGTCCCCGCTGCGGAAAAGAATTTGAATGCGTGCATAGCATCGACTGCTGGTGCGTGAAGGTGAAACTCACCGATGCCACTAAAGCCTACCTGAAAGAACATTACAGCGACTGCCTGTGCAAGGACTGTCTCGAAAAACTGAACGCACAATGAGAAAACTGTGGATTCTCGTGTTGGTTGCATTGGTTGCATGTGCGCCAAAGACAAAAGAGAATGCCGAGCGGACGCAAGGCGACAACTTGATGCGCTATGCCCGGAATATCTCGATATATGAAAAGGACTACGGCTATCGTGCCGAGGTGATTTGTCCTTGGGACACGACGCTCTCCTTGGGCTCGTTTGCTTTCGTCAAGGACACCGCCAAAGCTGTCGACCCGGATGTGAAAGGCGTTCTCAGGGTTCCTGTGAAGTCTGTGATTTCCTTCTCGGCCACCCAATGGGCCGTGTTTCTGCGCTTGGGCGAGATTGACCGAGTGAAAGGCATCCTCGAAGGCCGTTTCGTTAGCGACAGCACCATGCTCTCGCTGCTGGCTCAGGAAAAGGTGTATGACATTGGTACAGAGGCCGCGGCTGATGTGGAACGGATGATTCAGCTGCACCCCGATGCCTTGTTGTATTCTCCGTATTTCGATGGTAACCAGGGCGGATTGAACGTTACGGGAGCCGTCCTGTTCCCCTTCGCGGATTATATGGAGAACACGCCTTTGGGCCGTGCCGAATGGATTCGCGTGATTGGTATCCTTGCGGGCTGCGAGGACAAGGCCAACGCTTGGTTTGACGATATAGAGGCGCGTTACAATGCCCTTTCAGGTCTCTGTAATGAGGTGAAGCACCGTCCGACGGTCTTTTCCGACCTGGCTTTCAACGGACAATGGTATGTGGCGGGAGGAAGGAGCTATATCGCCAAGCTCTTTGCCGATGCGGGTGCCGACTACATCTGGAAGGATAACCCCTCGACGGCCAGCGTCCCGATGGATGCCGAGAGCATCCTGGCCAAAGCCCAGCACGCCGACTTCTGGCGCGTCAACAATTCCTATCCCACGCCGATGACCTATACGACGCTTGCCAAAGAGAACCCCGTCTATCCGCTTTTCGATGCCTATAAGAAACACCAAATCATCGTCTGCGACATCATCAAGACGGGCTATTTCGAGCAGTCGCAGTGCGAGCCCGACTTGCTGCTGGCGGATTTCATCAGTTTCTTCCACCCCGAACTGCTGAAAGGGGAGTGGGAGGGGTATCAGCCGAAGTACTATCACTTGATGGAGGAGTGAGATGACCTCACCTCCAGCCCCTCTCCACGAGGCGAGCTTTTGACCTCACCCCCAACCCCTCTCCACTGTGGAGAGGGGAGAAGTCTCCGCTGGGCAGCATCTTTTTGCTCATGCAACGGAAAAAAGCCTATCTTTGCGACCTGAAATCCATACCTTTATTTATATAGCCCCTCCGCCATGCCACAGACAAAGACCATCAGAATCTTCCTCGGCTCGTCAATCGTTGAATTGCACGCCGAACGAGTGTTTTTAGGCGACTACATCATGAACTCCGTCCGCCCGATATTTAAAAATGACGGAATTGAAATAGAATTGTTCAAATGCGAAGACATACATTCAGGCAATAGCGGCTCGACCTCGCAGGCGGTGATTGACAACCGCATTAGGGAATGCGACATCTCGCTGTTCCTCTTCAAGAGCCGTGCCGGTGAAAACACGCTCCATGAGTTTGACGTGGCACGCTCAGTGCAGAACACGAAGCTCCATGAGATATATTTGTACTGCTTCGATGTGCCGGAAGAAAGAAAAGGTGAAGACCTGAGAGTCTTCCAAAACAGACTGGAGAAAGAGAAGCTATATTGGAAGACCTGCAAAGATATTGAATCATTAGAGGCGCAGTTTATCCTTGGGCTGCTGAAATATGAAAGGCAACTGCTCGGAATGAAGCCCGACTCCACAGTTGGACAAGAGAGCGACATCGAGAAAGATGGTGACACATTATTTGAGGAGTACGAACTCAACAAGCAGAAACTCCACCATAAAATCGACGACCTCTTGCAGCAGACCGAGACCGTGATGGAGAACGAGGACGAGACCATTGCCGAAAGAATCTTCAAGGTGATTGAGCTGTACAAGAAAGCCGACCGCTGGGCCTCAAAGACTGACTACGACAAGGAGAAATACTCCCACTTGTTGTTTAACTACGCCCAGTTCTTGGATGACTACGGCCTGTACAGAGATGCCGAATCAATCTACCTGCGCCAGATTCCCCTTGCTGAGGAATTATATGGTGCTGAGCATGAAAACACCGCCACCACCTACAATAATATCGGCTTGGTGTATTGGAGACAAGGCGACTACGACAAGGCCTTGAAGTACTGTCAAAAGGCTTTGGCGATATGGGAGAAAGTCCTCGGCACGGAGCATCCCGACACCGCCACCTCCTACAACAATATCGGCTTGGTGTATATGGCCCAAGGCGACTACGGCAAGGCCTTGGAGTACTATCAAAAGGCTTCAGAGATAGTTGAGAAAGTCCTCGGCACGGAGCATCCCGACACTGCCAGTTCCTACAACAATATCGGCGGGGTGTATGATGCCCAAGGCGACTACGGCAAGGCCT
>CAMYYB010000025.1 GCA_947303335.1 uncultured Bacteroidales bacterium
CCTCGTGGTTCTCGTCGTTGATGAGGCCGAAGGGGGAGACGCTGCCAGGCTTCAGACCGAGGTATTTCTCCATGCGGGCCTCCGAGGCAAAGGTGAGCTTGCCCTGGCGCAGACGCTGCTCGAGGTCATGGATGTCCATCTGGTGCATGCACTCGAAGATGACGAGGTAGTGCTTGTTGCCCTTGTGGTTCCTGAAAAACAGGTTCTTGCAGTGCGTGGCCTCGAACTTGCCCCAGTAGGCCAAGGACTCTTCTATGGAGCCCAATGGCGGGTGAAACTTGATGTCGAAGTCGATGCCAAGGCCGAGCAGGGTGTCCACTACCTTCTGCTGCCGCTCACTTAAGGGTTGGTTTATCTCTGATGGTTTCATAGTTTCTTTGTTGGGATTGCTTCGCAAGAAATCTTTCAAAATCGTTTCAAAATCTTATAAAAATCATTTTTCATTTTTGAGAGATTTTATTATTGATTTTTGATTGATTTCTCGGCGTAGCCGATACTATAACTATAATTTATTCTTCAACGCTTTACCAGTATAAGATGCTTTGCACTTCACTAAGTCCTCGGGCGTGCCTTCAAAGACGATTTCGCCGCCTTTGTTGCCGCTTTCTGGACCGAGGTCGATGACCCAGTCAGCTGACTTGATGACCTCCATATTATGCTCGATGATGATGATGCTATGGCCGTTGGCAATCAAGGCGTTGAACGACTCCAACAGTTTGTTTACATCGTGGAAATGCAGCCCCGTGGTTGGCTCGTCGAAGATGAACAGCGTGGGGCGTTCCACTTGTCCTTTGATAAGGAAATAAGCTAGCTTCACGCGCTGCGCTTCGCCTCCTGAGAGCGAACTCGATGACTGCCCAAGCTTCAGGTAACCTAATCCGACTTCGCGCAGGGGTTTGAGGCGCGACAGGATGCGTCCCACAACGGAGGTGCTGCGTCCTGAGGAGCCCTCGAAGAAGTCGATGGCTTCGTCAATGCTCATGTTCAGGATGTCGGAGATGTCCTTGCCGTCGTACTTGATTTCTAATACTTCTTCCTTGAAGCGCGTCCCGTGACAGGCATCGCAAGGCAGGTAGACATCGGCCATAAACTGCATCTCGATTTTCTGGACACCTTCGCCTTCACATTCCTCGCAGCGACCACCTGGGACGTTGAACGAGAAGAAGGCAGGTTTGATGTTGCGCAGTTTGGCCAACTTCTGCTCCACGAACAGTTGACGGATTTCGTCGTATGCCTTGAGGTAAGTGGCTGGATTGGAGCGCGATGACTTGCCGATGGGATTCTGGTCGATAAATTCCACCGCCTGAATGCGACCGAGGTCGCCTTCCAAAGCTCCGAAGCTACCGCAACGGTCCACAGACTCACCAAGATGGCGCTTTATAGCGGGATACAGTACATCCTTCACCAAGGTCGACTTGCCTGAACCGCTTACGCCCGTGATGACGGTCATCGTATTGAGTGGAAAACGCACGGTGAGGTTTTTAAGGTTGTTCTGGGATGCACCTTTAATAATAATGGCGTTGGCACTCTTGCGGCGATGGGAGGGCACAGGGATTTGCTTTTTGCCCGTGAGGTATTGCGTGGTGAGGCTCTTCTCGCAGTTGATTAGGTCTTTGATTTTACCCTCGAAAACGACTTCACCGCCAAATGCGCCGGCCATCGGCCCTATGTCGATGATATAGTCTGCGGCACGGATGATTTCCTCATCGTGTTCCACCACGATGACTGTGTTGCCGATGTCGCGCAGACGACGCAAGACAGCAATCAGCCGTTCAGTATCACGCGAATGCAAACCGATGCTCGGTTCGTCCAAGATATAGGTGGAGCCCACAAGACTGCTGCCCAATGAAGTCGCAAGGTTAATGCGTTGCGACTCGCCGCCTGAGAGGGTGTTGGAAAGGCGGTTCAGAGTAAGATAGCCCAGACCCACTTCGATGATGAAGTCCAAGCGGTTGTTGATTTCCACCAGCAGACGCGAGGCTATCTTGCTGTCGGTTGCATCGAGTTTCAGGTGGTCGAAGAAGCTCTTCAGTTCATCCAAAGGCATCATCACCAGCTCGCTGATGCTCTTGCCGCCCACTTTCACGTATTGTGCTTCACGGCGCAGGCGCGTCCCGTGACATTCGGGGCAGACCGTCTTGCCGCGATAACGCGACAACATCACACGGTATTGTATCTTATAGGACTGGGTCTCAACATAGTTAAAGAAGTCTACGATGCCTTCAAAGTATGAGTTGCCCGTCCAGAGCAGGCTCTTCTGTTCCTCGGTTAGCTCGTAGAAGGGTTTGAAGATGGGAATGTCCACCTTGTCTGCCACGCGGACAAGGGCATCTTTCCATTCGCTCATTTTGTCGCCGCGCCAACAGGCGATGGCGTTCTCATATATGGACAGGCTCTTGTTGGGCACAACCAAATCAGGGTCGATGCCAATGACACTGCCAAATCCTTGACAGGTAGGACAGGCACCGTAGGGATTGTTGAAGGCAAACATATTGGCCGTAGGCGGCTCGAAAGTAATGCCGTCAGCTTCGAAACGTGACGAGAAGTCGGCTTCCTTGCGCTCGCCATTCAACTCGCTGATGACCTGACAGTTCTCCTTGCCTTCATAAAAAGCTGTCTGTACCGAGTCCGACAGACGACCAACAGCTTCCTGTAGACTTTCGTTGACTCTGATGCGGTCGATGAGCAGCTTGACTTTCTTCTCGCTGACTTTTTTCTTCTGGTCTAAGAAGTCTTCAATCTTGACGATTTCGCCGCTATATAATATGCGGTAGAAACCTTGCTGCATCAAGACGGACAGATGTTCGTCGAGGCTGCGGCCTGTGGGCAGGACGATGGGTGCGACGATGTAAGCCGTTGTGCCAGGTGCAAGGCTCATGATATAGTTCACAACGTCCATCACCTGATGCTTCTTGACCAGTTTGCCCGAGACAGGGGAATAGGTCTTGCCGATGCGGGCGTAGAGGAGTTTCAGGAACTCATAAATTTCGGTGCTTGTGCCTACGGTGGAGCGCGGGTTGTGCGAGTTGACTTTTTGTTCGATGGCGATAGCGGGAGAGAGGCCCGTGATGCTTTCCACATCGGGCTTGTTCAATCGCCCCATAAACTGTCGCGCATACGAGCTCAGGCTCTCCACATAGCGCCGTTGCCCTTCAGCATACAAGGTGTCGAAGGCCAAAGACGACTTGCCCGATCCGGACAAACCTGTAATGACCACCAGCTTGTTCTTAGGAATCTGCAAGCTGATGCTTTTCAGGTTGTTGACTTTAGCGTTTCTGATGGTGATATAGGAAGTTGTCTGCTCTTTCAAGGTCCGGAAAAATTTGAACCTGCAAAGGTACGGAAAAGCTGTTAATTCCGTATCTATTGTTTCACAAATTTCCTTGCCTCTCCATTAGCGCGAAGTACATACACACCTCTCTGTAAACCGCTGATGGCGATTCTGTTTACCTTATTGTCGAGCTGAGCAGACAAGACAGTTTTGCCATTTAAATCGATGATTGCAGCTTGACCCTCCTCTTCACTTGTAAAGACATCGATATAATCGGTAGCAGGATTGGGACACACCCGAAGCGATGGCTCAGGTAGCAAATGCTCTGATTCTACCGAAACCAAAACATCGGAATGCGCTTCAATCACGGCTTCAATCGTTCGGGTACACACGGCGCAGAAAGGCGCATAGTTGCGCATCATGCAATTGCGTTGCGGGCGATACATTCCGTGTGTCAAATAGCCACCACCTTCAAAAGCTCCCACAGCATTGTTATACTGGCTGTAGTTCGGCGTGGGAATGGGTGTCTCGGGTGCAACAAGGTCGGCCCATTTTGACTCAAAATCCACCAAGGTGGTCAGGTTAGGTTCCCAAGGCTCTACATTCAGGTTGTAGAGCAAGCCCAGTGGATTGTCTGGCTCTTCGTATTCGTCGCCCAATCCTGCAAAAGCATGACCGAACTCGTGTACAATGACGCTGGACGATGACATGTTGCCCGCTGTACTCATCGAGTAGAAGTTGTAAAATCCGCCGCCGCCATACTCGCTGCTGTTCACCAGAATGTAAATCTGGTCGTAAGGCGCGTTGGCCGCCACATCTTTCACCGAGAAAAAATTACGGGTGGTGCAATAACGGTCTATATAGAAGGTGTAGAAATGGGCATTGAGAATGGTACGCACCCAAATATGAGAAGCGGGAATATCGATGCCGCTCTCCTCAGAAGGGGCAAGCACAGCGCGGAAGTTGAAATCGTTGATATGGCTGTAAAACGGCTCGTTCTGAGCAAACACATCGACCAAATTCTGGCAGTCTTGCTGAAACTGAGGCATTTCATCGGCAGTATAGCCTTCGGGTAAAATCACGATGTCAACCTTGCTTTCCGGCGATCCGTTGACCATAACATCGTAAACAGGGAACACATAGCGTTGCTCGGTGCTGTTGAATATCTCGTCAGGGTCATACAGCCTTGAGAACACTTCTTCGAACTCGCCATCGAAGTTTCTGAGTTCGAGAATGACATACGCCTCGTTTCGTGGCAGCGGAACACTCACGGATTCTTCGTAGCAGCGTTCCATGCTTCTGGCTTCTTCGGTGGTTTGCCATTCGCGGAACAGGGTGTTGTAACCTCTTGAATAAATTAGCGTATTGGTTTGTGCATCAATCACCTTTACACGATTCGTTCCGAAATTGAAAGGGTCAATCAGATTGACCTTTGAGCCGCCGAAATACGGCTCGATGATGAAACGCTCAAACACATAGTGCGAACTGTCGGAAGTGCCGCATTGAAAAACATCCATGCGAAGCGCTCCCTCATCAATGAAATACTGCTCAAAACTGATGTTTTGCGCATTCGAGAGCAGCGAAAACGCAATGGCAAACAGGAAAACAAAGGTCTTTTTCATCTTACGTAATACAATTGGTTAACAGAGGGCAAAGGTACAGAAAAGTGGGGAAATAGGGAAGAGGGAAGGGAGAAAATGTGTTTTACCTCTCAATAAACTTCTTTCCCACTGGTATGCTAATCCCAGCCAAAGCCGCTCCGCCGACAATGACCCAAATCCAAGGAAAGCCCTTCCCGGTTTCTTCAATCGCTCCAAATGCCTCAGGCTCAGGCTCCACATAATAAATATATCTCCCCTCGCGGATGAGTTGCTGGGTGTAGTTCAGGATGGAGTCGCCGTGAGCGAAAGAAAGCTCCTCAGGCGTGAAGTTGACGGGATAGTCGGGCAGCACGCCGCGACCGAAGGGGAATCGCTCGTTCACTACCGTGTCCGCCACAATCTTAATCATCGGAATCTGCACGGTGATTTCGGAAGCAGGCATTGTGTATTTCGTGAAATGCTCGGCTTTCATCTGATGGTAGGCTGAACCCGTCTCGCGCCCGACGATGACACCACGGTTTTGCTTCTTCACATAGCCCGCAAAGGACGTGGAAGCCGAAAATGAGGCCTCGTTCGTCAGCACATACAACCGTCCCTTGTAGTTGACCAAACTGTCAGGATTGACCCATTCTGGCTTGTTTTTCACAAAGCCTTCACCATTGGCAAGCGGCTCATAATCAGGGAAAACCTCCGTTGACTCCTCGTCCACGGGACAACTGCCGCCCCAACATTTGTAACCGCCTTTCTTGTTCACAAATCGGTAAAGCGAGGTGCAGAACGGCTTTTGCGCAAGATAGGAATAAATCGTTTCCATCACTCCGCGAGGGCCGCCGTAATTGTCGCGCAGGTCGATGATGAGGTTGGGGACACTATCAGTGACGATTTGGGCAAAAATCTTCCTCACGCTGTCTTCCTGCATTTCGTCCAATTCAAAAGAACGAATGTCGAGATAAGCCACTGAATCCGAAAGCTTTTCAAATTGGAAAAGCCCCTTTTCATCCACATGGAAATGATGATATGCATATTCAACCCACTTCGGTTTGCGATCAGGGTCTTTACGTCCCATCTGCTCAAAACGCTTTGTTTCGCCGTCGGCAAAAGTGACGGTGAGATTGCAATCCTTTGCGATTTGGTCACAATAATAATTGTCCATTCCATAAAGCAATATAAAATCCCCGTAACTCTTCACATAACCATCGGAAGATGCATCAAACTCCAACAACATGTTTTTCAGCGAGTCGGCTGGGATGCCGTTCACCGTAACCACTTTCTTTCCAAGGTAGTTTTTGTATTTCGGAACGGCTCGCCACACCTGAAGCGTATCGTTGAACCAGCCTAACAGCACAGAAGTTGGCAAAGTTACGCTCTTTATTTTCGATTGGGAAATGATTGCCGTGTGGCTGTCGCGCACCTTGGAAATCACTGAGTGCACTATCACTTCAAAGTCGCTGGCAGGAATGGTTTCGCCTATCGTGGCCTTCTTTCGGGCGAGGAAAGCGTCAAACTCGTCCTTCGGGGTGTAGTCGTACAATCCGGGGAAGGCATCCTCGAAGGCTTCCATCAGTCCGTTGAGGTCGGCAACGGCCTCATCGTGCGTCAGTTGGGTCTTGTTGTTTGCCTTGGGCGGGATGAAGGTGGTCTTCAGGCCGAAAGGTGTCATCGGGTCATCGTATTTGGAGTTTTTCGAGATGTTGATAGCGATGCAGGGTTGCTTGATCTTTTTATAAAGGTAGCCCACCGTGCCCAAGGTGTCGCCTCGGTGTATTTTCTCTCCTGTTTTAAATAGTCTTGTTGGACGGATACCATCAATATATAGGATTCTTCCGTCAGACATCTGCACGCCAAGTGACAAACTCGTGTTGTGAATCTTTTCCTGAGTCATATTGTCCCATTCAAGAAACAGCAAAGAATCTTGTTCGAAGTTGCCAGTTTGTTGGGCGAAACAGATTAATGAGCAGCTCCAACTATTGCGGTAACCCAGCAAAGCATGGTTGATTTTTCCATCCACTGGGCAAAGTACAGGTGTTCCCAAAGGTGCGCCAATGATGATATCCCCGAAATTCAATTCGGCTTGGTTCACCCCATCCGCCATGCCGATGTAATCTTGAGGGCGGTAAAGGATGTCGTCGCCAGCCTTTTTGTTAGGGATAGGCCAAAAGTAGTTGTCCTGGGCGAAAGCCACATGGACAGAAAGCATCAGAAACAATGCGGTAATGAGGTTGCGTGTTTTCATAGTTTGAACTGTTTTAGATTTTGAAAACAAAACTACCGCCTTTGTCAAGCGGTTGAAAGGGCAGTCCAAACTATTTCATTAATATAAAAACACAAATTATTGATAATAAAGTAATTGAATATACTTCCATTCCAAACTTTTTGTTGGAAAAGTCCAAAAATTTTTGGGATTTTCCTGTGTTCAATGACAAAAATATTGCCCTCCACAAATCTGCCAACTGCCACATCAAAAATTCGCCAACTGTCACATCAAAAATATGCCAACTATCACATCAGAAACGCGCCAATTGCCACATTATAATAAGCTTATTTATTGATTAACAATAATATAAATAATTTTCAAAATGTTTTAATTTTTGAATGAAAAAACACTATTTTTGCATTCGAAAAATATTGAAATTCTCATGAAAGAATACAAAAACAGAATTGCCGACCAAATCCTAATGGACAAATTGGATGCAATGGGAGCCGTCCTCATTGAGGGACCGAAATATTGCGGAAAAACTTCGCTTGCTGTACAACAAGCAAAAAGTATCCTTTACATGTCGGACCCCGAAACAAGAAACCAAAACCTGACTTTGGCCAAAACCAACATCAGGAAACTCTTAGAAGGAAACACGCCGCGACTCATTGACGAGTGGCAACTTGCTCCGCAATTCTGGGATGCTGTGCGAAACGAGGTGGACAGGAGAGATGAAGATGGTCAGTTTATATTGACTGGCTCAGCTGTTCCGCCTAAGCCCAAAGACGAAGACGAGCAAATTTTCCATTCGGGTACGGGACGTATCGCCTACCTCAAACTCCGCACGATGAGTCTATGGGAATCGGGAGATTCAACAGGTGAAGTCAGTTTGGGAGGTCTTTTTAATTCGACCGAACAGGTTGAAGGTACGAGCCACATCGACCTCGACCGTTTGGCCTACCTCACCTGTCGGGGAGGATGGCCCAAGGCTGTGTTGAAAAAGAGTGAGAAGTCAGCTTTGGCGCAGGCCATCGAGTATTACGAAGCTGTTGTGCGCTCTGACATCTCACGTGTGGACGAAGTGGAAAGAGACCCCGAACTGACCATGCGACTGATGCGTTCCTATGCCCGGCACCAAGGTGCACAGGCGACGGCAGGTACCATCTTGGAGGACATCAAAACGAACGAGGCCGAGACTTTGAGCGAGAACACCATCTACAACTATATCAAGGCATTGAAGAAGATTTTTGTTATTGAGGACGCTGTAGCCTGGAACCCCAATTTGAGAAGTAAGACCGCCATCAGGACCTCCGACACAAGGTATTTTTCCGACCCTTCCATTGCCACGGCCGCTTTGGGACTTGGTCCGAAAGACCTCATCAACGACCTGAACACTTTCGGTCTTTTTTTTGAAACACTCTGTGTGAGAGACTTGCGTGTCTATGCCGATGCCGTAGGTGGCACGATATACCATTACCGTGACAAGAGCAATCTAGAATGCGATGCGGTGGTGCATCTGCGCAATGGTTCATACGGTCTCGTTGAAATCAAGTTGGGCGGAAAAGACCTCATTGAGGAAGGGGCAAAAACGCTGAAAGCCTTGGCTGAGAAAATCGACACCACCAAAATGAAGCAGCCTTCGTTCATGATGGTACTGACAGGTATCGGTGACTATGCCTACCAACGGCCTAAGGACGGCGTTTTGGTTGTGCCTGTGGGGTGTTTGAAGAATTGACTCCTTTAGGAATTATTCCCGACGGCCATCTTTTTTCTCACACGACCACGAATCTTATCCACCATGTTGACAGTGGTTCCAAAATAATCCGCTTCCTCTTGTCGCGAGACCTTGAAATGCGAGAGGATGAAGGACTTCTTTTCGTCCTCGTCCAAGTCGGGGTACTTTTGCCCGAGGGTTTCCAAAAAGCCAGGATATTTCTCCTCCACCACAGCGAGCATCGCTTTCCAATGGTCCTTGTTGCCATAAACGGAACGCTCCAAGTCGTTGAGAAGATTGGTTCGCTTGCTATTCAGATAATTGTCCAACAAAAGCATCACCCGCTGTTCCTTGTCCAAAGCCTCCGAAAGCCGGTCAGCATAATCCTGTTGGATTTGTTCATGTTCGGCATCCTTTTGCACCAAAGCTTGGTTTTGTCGCTTGAAGTGGAACAACTCGGCATTGATTTCGGCCTCGCGCTTGCGGTTGCGCGCCAACCGGATTTGCGAAATCAAGAAGGCCGCCAAAACCAAGGCTGACAACACGCTAATCACAATAATCCATCGTTGCCTCGCAATGATTGTTTGGTTCATCTCGTTCCTCAAGACTTCATAATTATATTTTATCTGGACAGCATAGAGGTTGTCTTTCTCTTCCTTGCGATGGTGTCTGCCATAACCTCTGTCGAACTTCTTGTAATACTCCAAAGCCAACTTGTAGTCGTCACGCGCCTCGGCGTATGGCACCAAATCATAATAATCGAAATAACTGACATTGGCTCCCACCGTGTCGCCAGACGACAGCATTTCCTCTATGAGCCCACGAAAATAGCTGGCCGAATCAACATTCCCGGCCACCTCATAGACGGTTCCCAAACTGCGGTAATAATATAATCGCCGTTTGTTGGAATCCAGCCCTGTTATCGCCTTATATTTCCAAAGGTATTCCGCGGCCTTGTCACATTCGCCACGCTCCATGTTCAGGACGAAGAAATTCGTCAGCACAGCCAAATAGACACGCTCATCTTGGCTCTTTTCGGCATATTCAAGTCCTTGAACCATGCACATTTCCGCGCTGTCATATTCCTTGAAAGCCGTATATGCCGACCCCATCAGGTTCCATAATTTGGCCCGCTCGTCATAATGCACCCCAAAGCCCTCGTCGGCAGCCTTCAGTCGCCCAATGTATTCTTCCTTGGTCTCTCCCTTGCGATACAGCATGCCGCCAATTTTGTATCTCGCTCGCGATACCGTCAGCGAGTCGCCACCCAACAAGCCGTAATGTTCGGCATCCTTGAAAGCCTCCATCGCAGCGGCATCATCGTCCGCTTCCAAATAGGCATAACCGTTTTCCAAAGCCTCGCGGGCTGCCTGCCCCATATCCAGAGGCTCATGATTGCAGGCAAACAAGACAAGCCCCAATCCCAAGAATACTATTTTTATGGCATTACGAATCATGGCTGCAAAGGTAGTGATAAAATGACTAATGCCAAATGACCGAGGGGCGTATTTTTCTAACTGCAACTGCAACAACTGCAACAGACTTGAAATTTGCTTGTCTTTTTCATTGCGTTTTTCCGAAAAATGTAGTATCTTTGCAGCTTGAAACGGGGGTCGATTGGGGCTATTTGGTGGATGCGAGGTTGCATTCAGGGTAATTTCCTGAGTTAGTACGGATTGCGATAGAGTAGGGGAGGGGCTGAAAGGCGCAATTCGGGAGAAATGATGGATTCACGAACCGAAACTAGACCGAAACTTAACCGAAACTCTACCGAGATTCAACCGATACCCAATAGGCAGATTATAGAGACCTCATCGGAAGCTCGTGCTTGTTACCTTATCGCATTGTCGGAGTGATGTCGGAGCACCAAAGAAGGAACAAGTTTGGAGCATTAGAACAACGAACGCTATATAATAAAGGAATCAACAGGAACCACTAACGAATAAACAAAGTAAGAACTATGGCACAACTAACCAATAACCTCTTTGGCCTGATCGGCCAGCTGGGCGAGATGACTTTCTATGAAAAGAACGGCAAGACGTTTGCGAGACCGAAGCACATCCATCAACCTCGTCGTCTTTCGCGCAGTCAGTTGGCCCAGCGCGAGAAGCAGTCGCATAACAATAAACTGTGGCGGGTGATCAGAGACGCCGAAGAGCTGTACTTCGAGGGCGGCACAGGCCCCTACTACCGCTTTATGTCGGTGAACCAGATTTCGCCTACGGTGTATCTCACCAAGCAGCAGCTGGCTATTGGCTTCACTTTGTTGCTGCCTGAGACGGTGGTGAGCGACGGCCCCCTACCCCCTATTGAATACCATCTGGGCGCGCACGACGGCTCGCCGGCCTTGCTGACCAATCTTTCAGCGAAAGAGGCGAAACAGGGCAGGCTGCTTCTCTACACCCTGCATCAGCGCATCTTGGTGCATCAAGACGAGAACGACAATATGCCTTGGTTGAAAATCGAGGTGGAGGAGGTGGACTTGGGCAAAACGGCCACCAAAGAAGATGGTTGTATCGTACTAACGGACGAGCGTTTTGCCGACACGATGAAGGGCTTCGCGTTGGTGCGCGTCATCGACGGACACGCTTCGCATCAGCGCGTCGTCACCAACTGCACCTACTATGAGCGCTTCACCACCGAAGAGGCTCTGCAGGCCGCTGCCAAAAGCTATCGCGGGCTGACCAGATAAGCAGCCTGATATTCGCTCTTCAATCTTTGAGGTTTCCCTCGATTATTCAAGATACGTGTATCCGTACAAGCCTGAGCGGTAGTTGGACAGGAACTCCTTCCCTTCCTCTACGGTAATCTTCCCTTCCTTAACGCACTTTGTGACCCAGGTTTCCACCGTGCGGACGAGCTTCTTGGGACTGTATTGCACATATTCCAAAACGTCGGCAACGGTTTCGCCGTCAATCACTTGGTCGATGTAGTAGCCTTTTTCGTCCACCGAGACGTGTACGGCGTTGGTGTCGCCAAACAGGTTGTGCAGGTCGCCCAAAATCTCCTGATAGGCTCCTACGAGGAACACACCTATGTAATAATGCTCTTTCTCGCTGAAGGCGTGCAACGGAATGGTGTGGGGCGTGCCTTTGCCCACGAAATTGGTAATCTTGCCGTCGCTGTCGCAGGTGATGTCCTGCAAGGTGGCCAAATGGGTCGGGCTTTCGTCCAAACGTTGGATAGGGATGATGGGGAAGAGCTGGTCGATGCTCCACAGGTCGGGCAGCGACTGGAACAACGAGAAGTTGCAGAAGTATTTGTCGGCCAGCAGCTTGGGAAGCGATGTAAAGTCCTCTGGGACACGCTTCAGTCCGTTGGCGATATGGTTCACCTCGCGGGCGATAGTCCAGAACAGGCGCTCAATCTTGGCTCTCGACTTGAGGTCAAGCAGACCGAGGCTGAACAGGTTGAGGGCCTCTTCGCGAATCTCTTGGGCATCGTGCCAGATTTCAAGCGAGGAACTCTTGTTCAGCTCGTCCCACGACTCATAAAGCTCTTTGATGAGGTCGTGGTCGTTTTCTTCAGGCTCTTCGTCGTCGTCCCACTTGGGCAGCGAGGTGGTCTCCAATACCTCGAAAATCAGCACCGAGTGGTGTGCGGTAAGGGCGCGTCCCGACTCGCAGATGACGTTGGGGTGGGGAAGGTCGTTCTTCTCACAGGCATCGACGAGGGTATAGATGGCGTTGTTGGCATACTCTTGGATGCTGTAGTTGACTGAGCTAGGGCTGCTGGAATTGGTGCCGTCGTAGTCTACACCCAGACCGCCGCCCATATCGACGTATTCGATGTTGTAGCCCAGCTTGCAGAGCTGCACGTAGAACTGCGCCGCTTCTCTCAGGGCTACGTTGATTTTCTTGATTTTGCTCACCTGACTGCCGATGTGGTAATGCACCAGCTTTAGGCACTCTTTCATGTCGTGTTCCTCAAGGAAATCGAGGGCTTCCAACAGTTCCGACGAGTTGAGACCGAACTTGCTGCCGTCGCCGCCCGACTCTTCCCACTTGCCGGCACCCGAACTGGCCAGCTTGATGCGGACGCCCAAGTTGGGGGTGACCTTGAGCCGGCGGGCTATCTTGGCGGTCACTCGCAGCTCGTTGAGCTTCTCGATGACGATAATGATTTTACGCCCCATCTTCTGTGCCAAGAGGGCCAGCTCAATGAACTCCTCGTCCTTGTAGCCGTTGCAGATGATGAGCGAGTCAGAGTCGGTGTTGAGGGCAATGATGGCGTGAAGCTCGGGTTTCGAGCCAGCCTCCAGACCAATGTTGACTTTCTTTCCGTGACTGACAATCTCTTCCACAACTGGGCGCATCTGGTTCACCTTGATGGGCAGCACCACAGTATTTTGTCCCTTGTATTCATATTCCTTGGCGGCCTCCTTGAAACAGGAGTCGATTTTGGTGATACGGTCGTCGAGGATATCGGGGAAACGCAGTAGCATGGGGGCTGACACGTCCCTAAGCGACAGCTCGTCGACTAATTCAGGCAGGTCAACGGAGACACAGCCTTCTTTCGGGGTCACAGTCATGTGGCCTTTCTCGTTGATGGAAAAGTAGTTGCCACCCCAGCCTTTTACGTTGAAAAGGTCCTCGGAGTCTTCAATGCGCCATTTTCTCATTGCTTCAATTGATTAAAAAGTCTGCAAAAATATAAAAAAGTCTTGGCTTTGCTGAATAATATGAGAATAATGTCTATTTTTGCATAAAATTATTGAAAATGAGTCCTGTTTTTAGTCGTGAAAGCGGTTATGTTTTCAAAATCTTCTCCAACGAAGAAGAACGGATGCATATACATGTTATTTACGAAAGGAAAGAGGCAAAGTTTTGGCTTGAGCCTAACGTGGAGCTGGCAAAGAATTCTGGCTTTTCTGAACACGAACTGAATACCATCAGTAAAATAATAAAGAGAAATGAAGAACGATTCAAACAACAATACAAACAACACATCAGTAAGCGTATTGATGATTAACGGGCAAGGAATTATGATCAGCGTTGGTGGACAAGATTTCTTCCTGTCTTACAACCGTATACCTTGGATGCGAGAAGCATCGATTAATGATGTATTGAACGTTCAAATGTGTGGTAGCGAAGCTATTGAGTGGCCTAATCTTGATGTGGATTTGGAGATTGATAGTTTACGACATCCAGAACGTTATCCCTTGCTTATCAAACGCAATCCTGCTGAATTGGTTGAAGCATGAAACTAATTATAGATGCCGGCTCCACCAAAATGCAATGTGTCCTTCTTGATGGGAACAACGTCAAGAATCGTTTCGATACTGATGGTTATAACCCCAACTATTCCACAAAGCAAGACCTGAATACTATTGTTGAGACGCGATGTGTGCCGTCTATACCAGGCTTCATCCAATCTATCTATTACTACGGTACGGGCTGCGGTAACGAGCGGAACTGCTTGATGATTAAGGAGGTGTTCCAAAGGTATTATCCGCAGGCTGAGATTCATGTAACCCATGACTTGATGGCCGCCTGTCACGCTTTGCTGGGTCACGAGAGAGGCATCGCCTGTATCTTGGGAACAGGTTCAAACGCCTGCGTGTACGATGGGGAGCGCATCACAGAGCGGGCTGTCTCCTTGGGCTATCTCATTGGTGACGAGGGTAGCGGGATGCACATTGGTAGGGAAGTGGTGAAAGCGTATTTTTACAGCTTCATGCCTGAAGACCTGCGCCAGAAGTTCGATGAGACCTATCACATAGAGTTGAAGGATTTCATCGACAAAGCCTACCATCAGCCCCAGCCGTCCAAGTATCTGGCCACGTTTGCCAGATTTGCCGGCGAGCATCAACAAGATCCTTTTATTCATGATTTGGTGCTGAACTGCTTCGAGTCTTTCCTCAAGGCGTTTGTTTTCCGGTTTGAAGGCTGCAAAACTATGACCGTCAGCTTTATAGGCTCTGTTGCCTATCATTTTCAGGACATTTTGAAAGAATGCATAAAAAAACATGACCTCACCATAGGCGAGGTCATGAAATCTCCTGCGGATGGTTTGATCCGCTATTATTCGTTTATCGGGTACTCTTGACGATGCGATGGGTGCTGCGACAGTCGACATAGTCCAGCACAAGCAGGTAGGCACCATCACCCAAATCACTCAAATCGAGGTCGATAACCCTATCGGAAAATCCTTGCTCTTTCACCATTTGACCAAACATATCGTAAACGCTGATGCTCTTGATGGTCTTTTCGGCCTTGATGCTCACAGTGGAAGCAAACGGGTTGGGATAGATTTGGCTTGATGATATGTTTTCATCGACTTTGTCATAGTAACGGAAGTGGGCGACAAAGGTTGCCGAATCGGTGACGGTAAAGGTGAAGATGGATTCGGTGCTGACTTCGACGCCGTCTTTGGTCCAATTGATGAATTGATAGTTTTCGTTGGACATTGCCGTGATGGTGCAGCTTCGTCCGTAGTCGTACCTGCCGTCGCCGCTGACAACGCCACCTTCTTCCGGATTGGCTGCTACGTTGATGGTGTAGGTCAGGATTTGGAAGTGAGCGATGTAAGTACCTGACTCGTTTACGGTGAAACTCAAGGTTGATTCGGTCGTTAGTATATCGCCGTTTTTGGTCCAATTGACGAAGGCATAACCCGTGTTGGCTGTAGCTGTTAGGGTACAAATGTCGCCGAAGTTGTAACCGCCGCTGCCGCTGACTGTGCCGCCCTCTTCGGGGTCAGCCATAGCTGTGATGACATAGCTTTGAGTGGAGAAATGCGCCACAAGAGTGCGGTTGCCATTGACGATAAAAGTGTAAGAGGCATTGGCCGAAACTTGGTTTCCGTTCTCGGTCCAGTTCACGAAGGTGTAGCCGCTGTTGGCTGTAGCAGTAACGGTGCAGGATGTACCTTCGGTATAGGAACCACCACCAGTTACAGTTCCACCATCACTCGGGTTAGCTGACACGCTAACCGTATAGGTCGGCGGGACGAAAGTGAAGTTAGCCACGAGGCTGTGGTTGCCGTTGACAGGGAAAGTATAACTAGCATTGGTGGAGACCACATTGCCGTTTTCCGTCCAGTTCGTGAAGGTGTAGTTGGTGTTAGCTGTTGCAGTGACAGTGCAGAATGCTCCTTCGGTATAAGAACCACCACCTGTGACCATTCCTCCGTTGTTTGGGTTGGCTGATACGTTGACGGTATAGGTCGGTGGGACGTAAGTGAAGTTAGCCACGAGGTTGCGGTTGCCGTTGACGGTAAAGGTATAGCTGGCATTGGTGGAGACTACAGAGCCGTTTTCAGTCCAATTCGTAAAGGAGTAGTTGGTGTTAGCCGTAGCAGTGACGGTGCAATTTTGCCCTTGTTGGTATTCGCCGCCACCAGTGACCGTTCCTCCGTCGGTTGGGGTGGCTGATACGCTGACGACATAGGTCTGGATGGGACTGGTGATGGATAGCGTTTGGATGTTTTGTCCAATCAGGGGATAATTGGTGGACCTCACACGGATTTGGTACTGGCCATCAGATAGATTGGGAATTGTGGCTGTGATGCTACCGCTGGTGTTGGTAGTGACGCTGCCCAAGACTGTAGGATTGTTGAAGCTACCGTTGGCGTTGGAGAGTTCCGCAATGACCTGATTGGCAGAGGCATTAAGGTTGTCGGGCGACATTGTTCCCGTCAAGGTAAAGGGAATGGTGATGGCATCGTTTGGGGCGTAGTTGGTAGAGGTCAGTTGCCCAAGGGTAAGGGTGGGATTGTAGACGAGCAATACATCATCCACAAATAGATCATCGTTAGTGTTGCCTGCTCCAGGAGTTTCGTTGGTGTTGGCTATAAAGAGGATGTAGCGCACATCAGTACATGGACCATTGTTGACAAATGGGATGCTCAAACGAGTCCATGAATAGCTGCCTCCAGAAGGAGCAGTTCGCGTAAACCTATGGTCCGCTGTGGCCACATGCATATTGGCAGGGTTTTCTGTGCCGTCGGCAATGACCTTGTAATCGGCATCACCGTGGACGACAGCCTTTACTTGTGCTTTGTCGCTCGTGCTTGAACTGCGGAAACACACCCAGATGGTAAGCGAGTCGGGAAGTTGTGTGATAGGTGTGTTGAAAGCATTTTGGGCTCGTTGTGTATAGTCGTAATTGCTCGAACCGGATGGCGATGTGCTACCGGCATTGATGCGTCCGTTGGTCATGGTGCCATTGGCAGTAACGCCCCATACGGTGCTGGGTGTCATCTTGACACTTTTGGACCCCGAAGAACCTGGGCGGGTGTGTCCAGATTGTTCCACAGAGTGGGGCATCAAACTCGACCAAGTACCTGTTGCCGTACCGCCAGAGTGCCAATGTACGGGCTCACTAACGGATCTTATCTCGTCGACGGTTACTATTTCGCGAGTGGTCCAGTCCTCAAAACCGGGATTGTCGAATTGAGGCCCATATTGTTGGGCGATAAGAGGCATGGCGAACATGCTGAAAACGAATGATAAAAAGAGGCCTTTGTATAATTTTTTCATAGGTTATGATTTTTAAAAAAAGTGTGCAAAGGTAGTGAAAAAGTGGAATCAAAGGGTAAAGTTTCAAACAAAAGGGTTTTTTGCGTACTTTTGCCCGCAAATTCCTACCCCAATGAAGAAAGTATTTATCACATTCGCATTGCTGCTATTCGCTTTCACAGCGAGGGCGCAATGGACGCTGCAGACCTATGCCGAGCACGACTATACCCGTACCGAGGGTAGCAGCGCATCATTGGCTTTGAAAGCCAACTACCAGATAGCCAGCTTCGTCAACGTCGGCTTTGGCTATCAAGGCACTACGTTGAACCGACATTCCACCTGCCTACAGGGACAATTCAATCTTTTGCAGGCCAAGTGCGGTACGCTGTATTTTGAGAACCGTTATCTCCATCGGCTGTTTCCCAACTATGACCTGCAGGAATTCAACGCCTTGTTTGAATTTGGCTGGCGCAACCGCCATTTCAACTTCCAGTTGGGTTTGACGAATCGTTTCACGGCTCCTATTCCCTTGCGACAGAACGGCGGTATGGATGTCAACTTCGAACCGATGAATCCCACCTTCTGTATCGAAGGGCATCTGTTCGACCAGGAGCATTCGTGGAACTTGGGCGCGCGTGTCTCCAACTATCGCGACTTCGTCATCGAGCGTTTCACGCTGTTTTTCTACAGTATCGATGGCTACTACGACTTCGGCAATGGTCTGCGTCTGACCGCTGAGGCAGGATTGCATCCTTGTGGTGTGCTGAACCTCTCGTCACAATACAATGGCTGGTTTGGTAATGTGGGACTGATTTGGAAACCTAAAAAATGAATGTCATGAAAAAGTTACACCTTATATTATTATTCGCAGCAGCCGCAATGTTTGCCACGGGCTGCAACCGTTTAGACATTGCCGGTATGGTGGTCAACCGCAGCGACACCGAGGAACGCGTCGCCGACTGGCTCGATTATAATGCACAAAACGAACCGCGCGTCATTGAGGATGTCCCCGATGAGTACCGTGTCTATTCCTGCTCCGACTCCCACTATTCCGAGCGCGACAGCATCGTGCCTCAGGGCGCGAAAGATCGTCTTTACAAATACATCACCGCCGAGCGCAACGACTCGAAGGCCATCTTCGCCATCCACGCCGGTGATATGGTGAACGAAAGTGGTGAGGCTGGATTCAGGATGACGCAAGAGGCTTTGAACTATAATCCTGAGACCCAACTCGAAAACGACCCGTGTTTCATGGTGCTTGGTAACCACGATGTCTACTACGACTGCGCCAAGTACTTCAAGCAGTATTTCCACACTTCGACTTACACCGTGACGGTAAAGACCGTGAGCGGTTATCAGGATTTGTTCATCTTCCTGGATTCAGGCAACGGTACCCACGGCAAGCGTCAGCTGGACTGGCTTGAAGAGCAGCTCTCGCATCGCGAGGACTATCGTCATTGCTTCGTGATTAGCCACAATTGGCTGTTCCGCACCTCATATAACTACACCACCACGCCAGCAGCCAACCTGCCCCAGGACGAGCAATATGCGTTTATGGACCTGATGAGCCGCAGGAATGTAGAAATGGTCATTATGGGACATTTCCACATGCGTGAGCAACGCCAGTTTGGCGGCGTTATGTATGTGATGACCGACAACCTCAACGAGGGCAAGATTACTCCGACTTATCTGATGGTGGATGTGGGTGAGAACGTTTCCTTTACTTACAAAGAGCTTTAAGAGCTACATGCTGCTTTGTTGACATGAATACCTTTGGACATCGTTTCCGGATTACCACTTTTGGTGAATCACATGGCGTAGCCATCGGTGGGGTCATCGATGGTTGTCCTTCGCAAATCAAGCTGGATTTCGACTTTGTCAACGAAGAGCTCAGCAGGCGAAAGACAGCACAATCCGACTCCGCCTCGCAACGCAAGGAGCCTGACCACATTGAATGGCTTTCGGGTTTGCTTGATGGGGTGACTTTGGGTACCCCACTTGCCTTCATGGTGCGTAATGAAGATAGCAGACCTGATGACTATGAGGACTTGAAAGAAGTATTTCGCCCTTCGCACGCTGATTTCACCTACGAACAGAAGTATGGCATTCGTGACTGGCGCGGTGGGGGAAGGGCTTCCGCCAGAACCACCTTGCCCCTTGTTGTGGCAGGTGCTATTGCCAAACAAATCCTGAAGGAGAAAAACATCAAGATTTCCTCACGGTTGGTTTATTTGGGCGATGTGGTTGAGGCTCGAAAGAAGGGTGATACGGTAGGCGGAATCTTGGAAGGGCGCATATCGGGTGTGCCAGCTGGCTTGGGTGAGCCTATGTTTGGAAAGTTTTCGTCCGAGTTGGCTCATGCTATGTTCGCTATTCCTGCCGTGAAGGGTTTCGAGATTGGCGACGGTTTCGCATTGGCTAGTATGCGTGGCTCTGAAGCTAACGATGTCTTTGTGGAAGAAGACGGAATTATCACTACCGAGACCAATCATTCAGGAGGCATACAAGGCGGTATCACGAATGGCAGTGATGTGGTGTTTGGTGTAGCCTTCAAGCCCCTTCCCAGTATAGCTGTTCCACAGCGGACTGTGAATCGGGTTGGGGAACCGTGTGAGATTACGATTAAAGGGCGTCACGATATATGCGCATTGCCTCGAGCAGCGGTGCTGGTCGAGGCAATGGCGGCGTTAGTTACTGTTGATTTTTGCCTTTAGGCTTTAATCCTGTGCATTCCGGTATTGCTCGTCAAGGTTGAATCCCTCGGGATGCTTTGCCTTGATGTCCTTGTAATAGTCCCAAATCTCAGCAAGGTCTTTATCGTAGTCTCCAGTGGGATAGAAGATACGCTCGATGCCGCAATACCGCTTCTTATAGTCAATGAAGCCCAAGACAATCGGGACATTGGCACCTTGGGCGATGATATAGAATCCCTTCTTCCAGCGTTTGACGGCTTTGCGGGTACCTTCGGGGCAGATGACGAGATGCGTGTCCTTGTTTTTGCTGAACATATCTACCATCTGTTCCACAAGGTGGTTCTGGTGTCCCCGGTTGACAGGGATGCCGCCCATTTTCTTCAGGATCCAGCCGAGGCCAGGCTTGAAGAACTCTATCTTTATCATCACCTTGAACTTGATGCCGTAGTACCAATAGAAGCCCAGTCCGACAAAGAAGTCCTCGATGGCGGTATGAGGGGCAACGATGCAGACGGCGTTACCCAAGTTGGCTGGGGCCTCGTTGACGGTCTTCCAACCGCCGAGACGAAGCCCCAGTTTTGCTATTTGTTTCTTTAAACCCATAAATTACCAAATGGCGGCACGCTCTTCGGGTGCGATATACATCTTGTTCTCAGGGTTGACTTCGAAAGCCTCATAGAAGTGCGGCATTGAGCCGAGGGTGCGGTTGACGCGGGCTTCGGCAGGCGAGTGCACGTCGGTCTTCACTTGACGCTCAACGTATTTGTCGCGTGAGTTGTTGCGCCAGATGGTGCCGTAGCTGATGAAGAAGCGCTGGGCGGGGGTGAAACCGTCGATGCTTTGGTTGGCTTTGGCTTCTTCGGTCATCTGGTAGGCATCCCAGGAGATGTTCAAACCGCCCAGGTCAGCGATGTTTTCGCCCAAGGTGAGTTTGCCGTTGATGGGGTAGCCTTGCACTTTATATCCTTCAAAGAGCTTCTCCAACTGTGCGGTGCGTGCCGCAAACTTGGTGGCATCTTCTTCCGTCCACCAGTTGTTGAGGTTGCCGTTCTCGTCGTACTTGCAGCCTTGGTCATCGAAGCCGTGGGTCATCTCGTGGCCAATCACCACGCCAATACCACCATAGTTGATGGCATCGTCAGCATCCATGTTGAAGAACGGGGGTTGCAGGATGGCAGCTGGGAACACGATTTCGTTCATCTCGGGGCTATAGTAGGCGTTGACGGTCTGCGGGGTCATAAACCATTCCTCCTTGTCGACGGGCTTGCCGATTTTAGCCATATCAATCTCGTTTTCGAAACGGATGGCGCGATGCACATTGGCGAAGTAGCTTTCAGGAGTGACTTCATATTTGCTATAATCCTTCCACTTGTCGGGATAGCCGATTTTCACGTTGAAGCAGTCAAGTTTGTGGAGGGCTTTGGCCTTGGTCTCGTCGCTCATCCAATCGAGGGCCTTGATACGCTCGCCCAAGGCAAGACGCAGATTGCTCACGAGGTTGAGCATACGCTCTTTGGCTTCAGCAGGGAAGTGCTTCTCCACGTAGAGCTGGCCGATGCCTTCGCCTAAGCAGTCAGAGGTGGCACCGAGGATACGACGCCAGCGGGGCTGCTGCATTTCCATACCATAGAGGTATTTGCCGTAGAAGTTGAAGTTCTCGGCATCGAGGTCGCTGCACAGCATCGAGGCACTGCCGTGGATGACTTTCCATCTCAGGTAGTCCTTGATGGTGTTGAGGTCGGTGTTGGTGATGACCTTGTCGAGGTTGGCGATGAAGTCGGGCATACCTACGTTGAGGGTGTCGAAATCGGGAGCGCCAGCGGCCTTGAAGTAACTGGTCCATTTGAAGTTAGGCGTCGAGGCTTGCAGTTCGGCGAAGCTTCTCTTGTTATAGGTGCGGTCGGGGTCACGGCGTTCGACGCGGCTCATCGAGTTCTTGGCGAGCTCAGTCTCCAAAGCGAGGATGTTTTGGGCTTTCTTGGCGGCCTCTTCGGCGGGGGTACCGGTCAACTCAAACATCTTGGCCACATGTTCGACATATTTGTCGCGCATCTCTTGGGTCTCCTCAACGAGGTAGTCGTCGCGGTCGGTGAGGCTCAGACCACCTTGGTAGAGGTGCATGATGACCATCTCAGCGTTTTTGGGGTCGGTGCTGCCACCAGCATAGAAAAAGCCACCGATGCCGTCGCCGTGGAGCGTTCCCAATAACTTGGCCAAATCGGCTTTGTCATTAAGGCCGTCAATCATTTTGAAATAAGGTGTCAACTCGGTGTAACCACGCTCGTCGATGGCGACAGTGTCCATACCGGCGTTGTAGAAGTCGCGGATTTTCTGGGCCATGCTGCCTTCGGGGGCATTGGCATCCTTCGAGACTTCATCGATGATCTCTTGGATGAGCAATTCGTTGTTCTGGTCGATTTCGGTGAAGGCTCCGTAGGTGGGGTACTCGTCCGGAATCGGGTTGTTTTTCATCCAGTTGTTGTTGGCATAACGGAAGAAGTCTTCCGCAGGATTGATGGAAGTGTCCATGTTGCTCAGCTCGATGGCCGGAACAACCTCTTTCTTGGACTCAGTCGTTTCAGCTGCTTTTTGTGTGCAGCCTGCTGCCACAGTACATAATGTCATCATGGCGATAATGTGTTGTTTTTTCATTTGTTTGTATTGAATTATGATTGAATGTTTAGATTGCTTCGTCAATCCTCCTTGCAATGACGCAAAGCGGGTAGGGTTATAGGTCTCCCTCCAGTTTAAGTTCGGTTTGCAGGGTTCTTAGATAAGGTCTTTCCTCCACCATTTTCTCAAACTTGTCTTTGTCGGTATAGGCCTCAATTTCGGCGGGGCGTTCCATCACCTCAGGGATGAGCTTGAATTGGTTGTTGTGGAAGCTGTTCCTTAGGTGGGTGCGCAGGAATCCCATGCCTTCAGTTTCCTGCTCGAAGAGCAAGTTGTCTACATCGAAATGGATTTCGAAGTTGGGGCCGAGTTTTGGGGTATATTTGCCCAATGCGGCCACGAAACTGGGCGAGTGCTTCTCATATTTCTTGTAACGGGTGATGAATTCCTCCCAGGCTGCAGTCAGTTGTTCTTGGGTGAAGGGACTGTTCCAAATCTCTTCTTTCACTTCTTCTTTCTTCTCGGCCTGCTGCATGGCTTTGTTGACACTGATGCTGCTGGTGGTGCCGCGTGGACGCACAGTTGGCGTAGGTTGTGTAGCGGGAGTCGGCTCTTCGGTCTTTTGACTTTGCTCAGGTATTACAGGCTCAGGGGACTTCACTCCATCCGCTTTCTGCACGGGCTGCGACTCGCGATTTCCCAAACCGTTTGGACTCGTTGGGACATTGGCTTGTGTGGGTTGCGTAGGCTGTATGGGTTGTGAAGCATGGTCCTGTTGTACCTGCTGGATTGGTTGTGCCTGCTGGATTGGTTGTGCCTTTTGCGTTGGCTGCGCTTGTTGCGCTGGCTGTGCCTGTTGTTGTCCAGCCGGCTTGTTTTCTGCCAAAGGTACGGGTTGCGCCTGAGGTACGGGCATGGTCAAAGCCTGGCTGCATAAGGCGCACATCTTCATCAGGGCAATCTCCAGATGCAGACGCTTGTTGTTGGCGCTACGGTAGTCGATGTCGCATTGGTTGTTGATGTCCAAAGCCTTGATGAGGAAGGGCATGGGGCAGGCCTGTGACTGCACCAAGTAACGTTGCTTTAACTGTTCGCTGACTTCAAGGAGCTGTACTGTGGCCGCATCTTTACACACCATCAAGCTTCTCAGATGATTGCCTAACCCGCTGACAAAGTGTTGTGGCTCAAAGCCCTTGCTGATGATTTCGTTCAGCAGGAGCAGCACCCCGCTCGTCTCGCCGCGCAGGATGTGGTCTACGATTTTGAAGTAATAGTCGTAGTCGAGGACGTTGAGGTTGTCGATGACATCTCTATAGGTAATGTTCTTGCCGCTGAAACTCACCATCTGATCAAAAATGGAGAGGGCATCGCGCAAGGCACCATCGGCTTTCTGGGCAATGATGTTGAGGGCTTCGGGTTCAGCGTTGACACCTTCTCTCTGTGCCACAAAAGCCAGATGCTTGGCAATATCGTCAACGGTGATGCGCTTGAAATCAAAGATTTGGCAGCGCGACAGGATGGTAGGGATAATCTTGTGTTTCTCGGTGGTGGCGAGGATGAACTTCGCATACGCTGGGGGTTCCTCCAAAGTCTTCAGGAAGGCGTTGAAAGCATCCTTGCTCAGCATGTGGACCTCGTCGATGATGTAGACCTTGTATTGCCCGATTTGGGGAGGGATGCGCACCTGGTCCACCAAATTGCGGATGTCGTCTACGGAGTTGTTCGATGCAGCGTCCAGCTCATAGATGTTGAACGAGGCGTTGTTGTTGAAGGCTCGGCACGACTCGCACTCGTTGCAGGCTTCCAACTGCTCGGTAGGGTTGAGACAGTTGATGGTCTTGGCCATGATGCGGGCGCAGGTGGTCTTGCCTACGCCTCGCGGACCGCAGAACAGGTAAGCTTGTGCCAACGAGTTGTTGCGGATGGCGTTCTTCAAGGTGCTGGTGATGGAGTCTTGTCCAACCACAGTGCTGAACGTGACGGGTCTGTATTTTCTGGCCGATACGACGAAATTTTCCATAGTGGATAAGCAAGAATTTCGAAACGACAAAAATACAACTTTTCCGCATAGGGTCTGTAAAGAATAGACTTTTTTTATCCTTTTTGTCGATGGCATTGAAAATCATTTTATTTTTGCAGAGATGAAAATGTTGATTCTTGTACCGAAAATCACGGGGCGTGTTGTCTATACTTTTGAGTTGACGCTTGGCACGCTATTAGGGGTCGATTTCGAATTGACCGCCGACCCGGTGAAGTTCGAGGCGTATGAGGGCCCCAAGTTGCAGTATGCCCCCGAGCACCTCGCTACGGCTGCTTTTGTCCAGTCTACCGACTTGCTTTTCGAGCGTCATCTTCACGAACAGACCTTCAGTTGCGTCGATTTCGAAGGCACGGTGGCACCCTATGCTATGGATGCCGAAGACAGCCTGCTTCCCTTCGATGTCTTCTCGGCTTCTTTCTTTTTGGTCACCCGTTATGAGGAGTATCTGTCTCACGAGCGCGACCAATACGGGCGCTTCAAGGCGGAAGACTCATGGATGTACAAGAACAACATGCTCCAAAAGCCTCTGGTCAATCTATGGGCACAGGCTTTGGGGACACGTTTGCAGCGCATGTTTCCCGATTTAGCTCTTAAGAAAAGGAAGTTTGAGTTCATCCCAACTTACGACATCGATGCTGCCTGGGCTTATCTTCACAAAGGCTTCTATCGCACCGTGGGTGCATTCCTGAGAGATCTCTCAGCGGTCAACCGTGATGAAATCCGTAAACGGCTTGAGGTGCTGCGAGGCAAAAGGAAAGACCCCTTCGATTCGTTTGACTTCCAGTTTGCCTTGCAGAAAGAGTTCAAGCTCAAGCCCATCTATTTCATCCTTTGTGGCGAGTACGACACCAATGACAAAAACATCTCTATCCGCAACGAGGCGTTCCAGTCGTTGATTAAGACCCTCGGCGACTATGCCGATGTGGGCATACATCCTTCGTTTTCGTCCTACCTCGACCTCGACAAGATGCGGACTGAGATTGAGAATCTCTCTGAAGTCCTCCATCGTCCGCTGACCAAGAGCCGTCAGCATTTCCTGAGGATGAACCTGCCGCGCAGCTATCAGCGGCTCATCGATTTGGACATCAGCGACGACTACACGATGGGCTACGCCTCGCAGGCGGGCTTCCGTGCCGGCATTGCCGACACCTTCCGTTTTTATGACCTCGAAAATGATATGGTGACCCCGCTTTGCGTGCATCCCTTCGCCTTGATGGACGGCACGATGCGTGACTACCTTAACCTTGATGTTGAGGACTCACTCGCCCTTGCCAAGCAGTTGGTCGACGAGGTGAAGGCTGTGGGCGGCACTTTCATCTACCTTACCCATAACGAAACCCTTGGCGGTGAGAAACGCTGGGAAGGCTGGCCCGAGATGTATCGCCAATTTCTTGACTATATTTTTCAATCAAAATGATACAATATCTACAACATAATGAAATCGATATGCAGAAATGGGATGACACCATCGCCCAATGCGGCAATGTGTATGCCTATTCCTGGTATCTTGATGTCGTGCATCCCGGCTGGGGGGCTTTGGTGGAAGACGATTACCAAGTCGTAATGCCACTGACGGGAGGAAAAAAGTTTGGTGTGGAATACCTCTATCAGCCCTATTTCGTGCAGCAACTTGGCGTGTTCTCCACGTCGTCTGTCGATGCTGAAAAGACTGAGGAGTTTCTGAAAGCCATCCCGTCCAACTACCGTTTCGCTGAAATTCGCCTGAATGAAGGCAATGCCTTTATGGAAAGCAGGGAGGGTGTGGAATACCACCGGAATGTCCTGCTTGACCTGAATCGCGATTATGAAACAATCAAGGAGAACTACCATCAAAACACCAAGCGCAACCTGACAAAGGCCGAGAACAACAACCTGCAGATTGTCGATACGGTAATCCCTTATCATGTGGTGGCCCTGTTCAGGGACAACCGAGGGGTCGACATTGAGAAGTGGGGCGATGCCGAATACAACGTGATGACCCATCTGGCCACCATCGCCAAGTCAAAAGGCAAAGCCTTCATCCTTGGGGTGACCGAAAAGGGCGTGGGCGAGCTGCTTTGTGCCGCCATCTTCATGAAGGCCAACGGAAGAGTGACCTTCCTGTTCTCAGGTCTCTCGCACAAAGGCAAGGAGAAACAGGCAATGACTTACCTCATCGACCAGACTATTCAACGCTATGCCAACCAGCCTTTCACCTTCGACTTCGAAGGCTCAGACGATGACAACCTTGCGCGGTTCTATCTTGGCTTCGGTGGCGCGGAGGTGAAGTATCCTTCCTACACCTGTAACCGTCTGTCCGCCTTGGGCAAGGGACTGCTGAAGCTTTGGAAAAAACTAAAATAACTAAAAAACTACACTACTATGATGAAAATTAACAACCTTGAGAAAACCGACAGCGTGTTCAACCAGTTCATGGCTGAGCTGCGCGATGCCACCATCCAGCAAGACCGTATGCGTTTCCGCCGCAACCTTGAGCGCATCGGCGAAATCATGGCCTATGAAATCAGCAAGACCCTCGAATACGAGGAAAAGGAAGTGTCCACTCCCTTGGGTATCAAAGAAATCAGGATGCTAAAGGAACAGCCCGTCATTGCCACCATCCTTAGGGCAGGTCTGCCGTTCCACAACGGTATGCTCAATATGTTCGACCGTGCTGATAATGCCTTTATCGCCGCTTATCGCAAGTACGACAAAAACGAGGACTTCGAAATCAAAGTGGAGTATTATTCCTCAGCCAATATTGACAATAAGGTGCTTATCCTTTGCGACCCCATGCTGGCTACGGGCGAGTCCATCGTCAAGACGTTGCATGGGCTGACCGAGGACATGACCCCGAGACAGATTCATATTGCGGTGGCTGTGGCCAGTCAGGAGGGACTGGATTACGTGCAAAGTGCGCTGTCGCGCCAGCCGGTCACCCTTTGGGTGGGTGGTATCGACGAGGAACTGACGGCACGCGCCTATATCGTCCCGGGTATCGGCGATGCAGGCGACTTGGCATACGGAGAAAAGAGATAAGCTATGGCAGAACAAAAGAAAAAACGCGACGGCTTCGGCTCGAAGATAGGCATCATCGCTGCTGCTGCTGGCTCTGCCATCGGATTGGGTAATATCTATCGTTTCCCCTGTGAGTTGGGCAACAATGGCGGCGCGGCCTTCCTGTTGGTCTATCTCGCCGTTGTCATCTTTCTGGGCATCCCGGTGATGCTTTCCGAACTGTTCATCGGACGTCGCTCGCAAAGCAACTCAGTGGGAGCCTTCAAGAAGTTGGCTCCCAAGACCGCCTGGCCCATCGTGGGTTATATGGGCGTGTTGTGCGGCTTCCTCATCTTCGCCTTCTATTCCACCGTCTCAGGCTGGACGCTGGAGTATATCGTCAAGTCGGTGGCCAACTCGTTCCAAGGGAAGGATATGGCGACATTGGAAAGCGATTTCGCCGCTTTCCACAATATGGGCTGGCGCAATGTGATTTGGCAGGGGGTCTTTATCCTGCTGACGGGTTTCGTGGTCTTCAAAGGCGTGCAGAACGGCATCGAGAAATACGCCAAGATCCTTATGCCCGTGCTGCTGGTCATTCTGGTGATACTGGGCATACGCGCCGTAACGCTGCCTGGTGCCAAAGAGGGACTGGCCTTCCTCTTCAAGCCCGACTTCTCGAAAATCAACGCGCAGGTGCTTATCAGCGCCTTGGGACAGGGTTTCTTCTCGCTGAGTCTGGGTATGGGCGTGCTGATTACCTACGGCTCCTACGTCAAAAAGAGCGACAACCTGACCTCGACAGCCTTCTCCGTTGTGTTGGCCGATACGGTTATCGCCTTGTTGGCCGGTATCGTTATCTTTCCGGCAGCCTTCTCGTTCGGGGTCAATCCACAGGCGGGTATGGGGCTGGTGTTCAACACGATACCCATGATCTTCAACCAGATGGCCGGAGGCTATGTCTTCTGCATCATCTTTTTCGTGTTGCTGGCTATTGCCGCTTTGACGTCCACCATCTCTCTGCTGGAGGTTGTGGTGGCCTACATTACTGAGGAGTTGCACCTGAACCGCAGATGGTCGACGGTGATTGCCTGCGTCGGCACCATGCTTTTGGGTTGTTTCGTCTCGCTGAGTCTGATGGAGAACACGCCGTTCACCATAGGAGGTCGGACCGTCTTCGATGCCTTGGATTTCATTACCGCCAACGTGATGCTGCCACTTGGAGGCATCTTCATCGTCGTCTTTGTTGGCTGGCGCTTAGGCAAGACCCATTTCTTCGAGGAGGTGACCAACGAGGGCAAGCTCAAGTCGCCGCTGAAAACGGTCATTTTCTTCATCATCCGTTACCTGGCCCCATTGGCAGTGACGGTAATCTTCATTAGCGGTTTGCTCAAATAGCGTATGGAAGAGCTGCGCAAGCTGCTGTCGTTCAACAAGCGTGAACGGGTTGCCATCATCTCTATTATGGTGGCGATACTCGCTTTGCTGTTGTTCAGCCTATGGCATCGGTCGCCTGCGCCTTTGGATGAGGTCACGTTCCATAATCTTGACTCGCTTTTGGCCTTGCGACAGGCTGCCCTCGACGAACAGGAGCGGAGTGACAGCCTGGTGCTGTTCCCCTTCGACCCCAACACGATGACGGAGGAAGAGGGGAGGAGGCTCGGACTTACCGAAGGTCAGGTGCGCAACATCCTCAATTATCGAAACAAAGGTGGCAAGTTCAGGATACAGAGCGACTTCGCAAAACTCTATACCATCGGCGAGGAAGACTATGCCCGGTTGGAGCCTTACATTATGCTGCCTGTATCGATGCCGAAAAAGGAACATGTTTACCCTACGCAATATGAAGAGACCAAGCCGGAGCCAAGGGAAATTCCCCATGTTGAATTGAACACGGTGGATTCAGCCACCTTGGTGGAGTTGCCTCAGATTGGTTCCTATTTCGCGATGCGTATTTTGGAGTACCGCGAGAGGTTAGGCGGCTATGTCGACAGGGAACAGCTGCGCGAGGTAAAAGGTATCGACTCCACGCGGTTTGACATCATCAGTCCTTATATAGAGATAGAAACCGTCGCGCTACGAACGATAGACGTGAACCGCGACGACTTTAAGACCTTGCTGCGTCATCCTTACCTCAATTACGAGCAGGTGAAGCGCATCTTCAATCAGCGTGAACAGCGGGGGATGATCAAGAACTGGGCACAGCTGGAGGCACTGATTCAAGAGGAGGGTGAGGTGAACCCGTGGCTGGAAAGGTATGTGAAGTATTAACTGAAATCTTATGCTTGCATCACCCTGTTCTCTTCCTGCTTACACTCTGCCCGCACGCTGCCCACAGGGAGGAATCACGGAGTTATCACGGAGCTACCTCGAAGTTACCTCAAAGTTACCTTAGAGTTACCTCAGAGCGCCTATAGGCTTGGTATAGCGTTGCTATAGGCTTGGTATGGATTTATAGCCTTTAATGTATTGTGTATGAAGATGTTATGGCGTTGAATGAGATTTAATGTCTATCTGTATGTTGTATCATTCAGAAATACAGATAGTTACAAGGATTAATACAGCTCATTCGTGGTTTTGTTTTACGCCTGCAAAGATAAACAAAAATTCTGGATTCTGCAAGCTTTTAGCTCAAAAAAGGTGAACAGTGAATTCGCCTTTGCAGTCATTTAGTCATGAGTTAAAATGGCTGCTGTTGCAGTTGTTACAGTTGTTACAGTTAGTTTTACAGAGAGAGCAGGGCTAAAAATCGCCTTTTGCTGTCCCACTGTCCCAGGGTGTCCCAAGTGTCCCAGGGTGTCCCCGTCTGGGACAGTGGGAGTGTGTCATTTCCTGATTTTGGTTGACTGTTTTTATGTCATTAATCGCTGGATG
>CAMYYB010000026.1 GCA_947303335.1 uncultured Bacteroidales bacterium
GGGGCCAGGGGGAGTACATCCCACCATCACCGCCATCAAAACAATCCCTATATAAAACCACCGTTTCACGCCAGAAAATTACTCAAAATCCATCCTCCTGCCTTCTTCCGTCAGCACATACCGCTGAGCAGGGCTATTAGGGGTTTCGGGCAAAGTCATCTCTAAATACCTGCCCAATAGCGGGTCGATATATTTCTTCTTCATCTTATATCGGTCAGAGAGTCCCAGATGTTCGGCAATCTCCGCCAGCGACCTTGGCTCCTTGCAGTATTCGGCGATGCGCTCCAATATATGGAAGTCCACGCCAAGCTCCTTGCCAACTCCTTGCCAACTCCTTGCCAACTCCTTGCCGACAGGCACGGTCTCAATGTCTTTTTCCTTCACCATCTCCATCACCATCTCCACTCTTTCAGGCTCAATGTGCTCACTCAGCATGGTATAGGTGTTACTATACGGACGGCCATTCAGAAACACCAGCCTACGGTCGTATGAAGCCCTCGGCACCTCACATACCAACATCCAGCCTTCACCAGCAATCTCTTCCACATGAGCATCCTTGTCCTCTAGCAATGGGTCGCTCACCTTCTGCGGGTTGTGTGCCATGTCCCAGAACTTCTTCTTCAGGTCGATGGCTTCCATTTCCGTCAAACCGTCAACCACTGGCACCTTGTTCTTCTCTTTTACGCCAAGCACAATCACACCACCATCGGTATTCGCGAATGCCGAGAATGTAGTCCAAAACGACTGTGGAAACCCGCCTCGTGCCGTCTTAAACTCCACCACAGTACCTTCTGTGCTGCGCAACAATCCATAAATGTCATCAAGTATCACCTTCATCCTTCAAGATTTTTTGCAAAAATACGATTTCTTTCCACACAGACGTGAACCAGCCATTTAAAATGTTCAACACGCTAATCATCCTCAACCCCTAAACGGCATCCCGCCAGCAGCATCATGGCCGTCATCAAAACAGTCAACCCGAACCAGGAAATGACGCTTCCGCCTCGAGTTCGTTTGCGGGGACGCAAACGACGACAATGAAGATGCAAAAGATAGTTGTCAGAAAAGCTTACGAGCGCGTGGGACCTTGTCATCTGTGCTTTACCGCTCAATAAACCTTCGGCCTGTAAATCATATCTGCCGTAACAAACGCCTCCTTGAACTTCGGCTTGATGCGGCGCAGGCATTGCTCGGCTTCCACACGGTTGCGGAAATTACCGGCACGCAAACGAAAGTAAGGCTCTGAATAGGTGAGGTAGATGGGAATATCAGGAAAGTCCTTCTGGAATTGCTTCTGCACCTCTTCAGCGTGCTGCAAGGCCTCGTTGCCGATTTCCATGAAGACATGGACACGATAACCGCTGAACGAGCTGTCCATCTTATAGATGACACGCTGTTTGCTGATGAGGTTTTCGATACGGTCGTCCTGTTCGATTTTCAATGAACCGTGAGATTGTGCATAAGTTACAAGTCCCAAGACCATGCAGATGATTAGAAAAAGAGTTCGTTTCATTTCGATTGCGTTTGGACTGCAAAATTACACTTTTATTCTTCATTCGCCGATTTTTATTATTTTTGCGGCAACAAAAGAGACATTATGCCGAAACTGTTGCTATACATCACAATGAAAGGAACTTGGATTTTCCTCATATTTGGTACTGATAGTAATGAGAATAGAATTCATGTTCACGTTGGTCGGAAGGCGACTAAGAACTACTGTAAAATCTGGTTACAGCCCAAAGTTGAGTTATGCAAATCGGGCGACTTGACAAATGCAGAGATAAAGGAAGTGCTTGAAATTGCTGAAAAATATAAAGATGATTTGATTCGGCAATGGAACAACTATATGAGCGGAAAGTTACGAATAAAAATCATTAGAAAATGAATAATAAACCGAAAATAGAAGGCTTTTGGGATGTAGATCCTGAGATAAAGGATATTTCTTTCCCTATGCGAGGAAAAATTCAGATTGCTCTTGTGGATGGACGAGTAATTATTATGCCTTTGTCGGCCTTTCCCAGCATTAAAAAAGTACCTGTGAGCGAACGCGGGCAATGGTATCTCACTGGTGGAGGATTCACTTGGGACTCGTGTCCGGAAGTGATTCACATTGAACAGGTTTTGGGTAATTTCCAACGTTACGCTCATGAACAGTAATCTGGATGCCAACGGGAGTCATTTGAGCAAGGCTGAGAAAGACCTTGAGAACGCCTTGCGTCCCGATATGTTTGAAAGCTTTGCGGGACAGAAGCAGGTGGTCGACAACCTGCGTGTCTTCGTGAAGGCCGCTGCCCAGCGCGGCGAAGCCCTCGACCATACGCTGCTGCATGGCCCTCCGGGATTAGGCAAGACCACCCTATCGCATATCATCGCCCATGAATTGGGGGTTGGCATGAAGATGACCTCCGGTCCCGTCTTGGACAAGCCGGGCAACCTGGCGGGTCTGCTCACCAGCCTCGAGCCCAACGACGTGCTCTTTATCGATGAGATCCACCGCCTGAGTCCCGTAGTGGAAGAATACCTCTATTCCGCTATGGAGGACTTCCGTATCGACATCATGCTGGAGACCGGTCCCAGTGCGCGTAGCATACAGATTACGCTGAACCCTTTCACCCTTATCGGTGCCACCACCCGTAGCGGCTTGCTCACAGCGCCTTTGCGTTCCCGCTTCGGCATCAATCTGCGTCTCGAATACTACGATGCCCACACCTTAGCCAAGATTGTGAAACGCTCGGCAGGCATCTTGCGTGTCCCCATCGACGATACGGCAGCCTTTGAGATTGCCCGTCGCAGCAGAGGCACACCGCGTATCGCCAACCTGCTCTTGCGCCGTGTGCGCGACTTTGCCCAGATTCAGGGCGACGGCACCATCACCATCGACATTGCCCGCATCGGGTTGAAAGCCCTCAATGTGGATGAACACGGGCTGGATGATATGGACAACAAGATTCTCTCCACCATCATCGAGAAGTTCAAAGGGGGACCGGTGGGTGTCAACACCATCGCCACAGCGGTGGGCGAAGACCCAGGCACAATAGAAGAGGTGTGTGAGCCTTTCCTTATTCAGGAGGGCTTCATCATGCGTACACCAAGAGGACGCGAGTGTACCGACTTGGCCTACAAGCATCTCGGTAAGACTCGCGTCTCATCTAAAGGCGAGTTGAACCTGTTTGAGTGACTTTCGGTCAATAAAACTTAGAAGATGTAGTTGAATCCGACAAAGACCTTAAACTTCTCTCCGTCGCGCGAGTCAAGAGCGCGGCCCATGTCGACACCAAGAATCATATTGCGGTTCATGATAATCTTCAGGCCGGCACCTGCTGCTGTGTGGATGCCTTCTTTTTGACCGCTATACAGCTCGACATCCTCGATTGAAGCGTCTTTCAACTCCTGCTCGCGGAAGGGCTGGATAATCATACCTGCATCAAAGAAGGGCGAAAAAGCCAATTGCCAATTCTGGTTGATGAACTGGAAGTTGAGGAAATGCCAGCGCAATTCAGCATTACCGAGAATGAAACCGTCACCAAGCACTCCGTTACGATTCACGCCACGCATGGTCACCACGCCGCCCAGACCTTCAGTGTACATCTTCTGGAAGAAGGGGGTGTTGATGTTGTTGATCATATACCAAGGCATGTTACCCACAATCTTATGCTGCACGCCCAAGCGATAGGCAAAGGTCAACTTGTCCTTGTAGAGCGGAACGTAATGACGCCAAATAAAGGTTTGGGTCAAATAGTTATAGCCGTTGCCATCGATAAAGTCCGAGGCACCTGTGAGGGTGTATTCCGCATGAATGCCTTTCGAGGGGTCACTATTGTGGTCACGACTGTCATAAATCATTCCGAGACGCAGCTGTGCAATATTGCCTCCGTTCTTTTCATCTTCCTTAATAATGCCGGTCTTTATATAATTGGAATAAAGGGTCTGTTGGCCTTCATAGCCTGCAAGGCTAAGGCTGTCCGTCGCGACATTGAAATAGGCCAGACCAGCAACCCAGTTCAGGTTGGGCACATTGAAGAATTTGCGCTGCATTGACCCCACAAAACGGAGCGTGTTACGCTTGATGAAATGATAGCCGCTCTTAAAGTCTTCAACGCCCATATTGGCAGCGAGGTTGGGGTCGAAAACACTGGCCTCATAGCCGTTGAAGCCAAAAAACTCAAACTTCTTGGAATAGTTATAGGTGAGGTCGAAAAAGAGTTTCGTGTCCTTGATAACATACGGCAGATCGCTATAGAAACGGAAAACGCCTGAGCCTTTCGTATAACGGGAAATCTCCACGTTGAATTTGTAATTATAGCGCGGATAATGCGAGCCGTCACCAAAATTGAAAATATCGACGCAGGCACCGTATTGGAAGCCCAAGTCGCTATCGAAACCCAACACGGGCAACGGACCGACGTTCCATCCCGTCTTGATGATTTCGCCTTTTTCGTTGTAGACTTTCTCTTTCTTGGCTTTCTTCGGCTTGTCTTGTGCGAAGCCACCTGCAACCAAAAGCAGGGCGAGCATGAGAAGTAGTGTTTTTTTCATATTGAAATATTTGATATTCATTTTAATGTATTGGACTGCAAATCTGCATGGATGCCATAGATACAGCCTTAGACAGGTGCAAAATTAGTCTTTTTATCGTTTCAAGCGAAAATAAGTCGTATTTTTGCGCCTCAAACACCATTGCAATGTCCTTCCTTGAACTGCTTCTGATTGCTGTCGGACTCTCTATGGATGCCTTCTCGGTGTCGGTCTGCAAAGGCCTGACTACAAAAAGGTTTTCCTGGCGAATGGCTTTGGCCTGTGGTCTGTGGTTCGGCCTGTTTCAAGTCTTGATGCCCATCATCGGCTATTTCTTGGGCGCACAATTCCAGGAGATGATTGAAGCCTACGACCATTGGATTGCCTTTGGCTTGCTCTCTCTCATCGGGGTCAACATGATTCGCGAGGCAATTTGGGGTGATAAGGATAATGACCCCCCTGGGGATGATTCCCTAAGTTTCAAAACGATGTTCCTCTTGGCTATTGCCACCAGCATCGATGCCTTAGCGGTAGGTATCTCCTTTGCCTGCATCCAAGTCCAACTCTGGTCCTCGGTGGTTGTCATCGGCCTCACCACCTTCCTGTTTTCCGTTTTTGGGGTGAAAATCGGCAATGTCTTTGGCTCAAAATATGAGAAATCTGCCAGCATATTAGGAGGCATTATCCTGATTCTCATTGGTTTGAAAATCCTGTTGGAGCATTTGGGCATCATCGGTTTTTGACAGTCGAGAAAAAAACTCAATAACATTTTGTGCAGTATATTGAAAAATTATGTACTTTTGCAGCGCAAAACGGTTCGGGATGTAGCGCAGCCCGGTAGCGCGCTTCGTTCGGGACGAAGAGGCCGCAAGTTCGAATCTTGTCATCCCGACTTTGCTGAGTCAGTCTGAATCACAGGCTGACTTTTTTCATAAAAGTGGTGTTTCGACTGGCTCACCGACCGTTAAGGTCCCAAAGCTCATCGAAGGGCCGTCCTAAATGAACTTGATATGAAACCAACCATCGAAATCATGGCCCCTGTAGGCTCGTATGAAGCCTTGGCAGCCGCCATACAAGCTGGAGCCGGTAGCGTCTACTTCGGCATCGGCAAACTCAATATGCGTTCGCGCTCAGCGAAGAATTTCACCCTTGACGACCTGCGCCAATTGGCTGAAACCTGCAGCCAAAACGGCGTAAAGAGTTATGTCACAGTAAACACCATCATCTATGACGAGGAGATGGAAGAGATGCACCAACTCTTGGATGCCATCAAAGCCAACGGTATTTCAGCCATCATCGCCTCCGACCAGAGCGTTATCCAATATGCCCGACAAATAGGTGTCGAAGTCCACATGTCGACGCAATGCAACATCACCAATCTTGAGGCGGTGCGCTACTATTCCCAGTTTGCCGATGTGATGGTGACAGCCCGTGAATTGAACATCGACCAGGTAAAGCACATCACTGAGGAAATTGAACGCCAGCAGATTCGGGGGCCTCATGGCAACTTGGTTCGCATTGAGGTATTCTGTCACGGAGCCTTATGTATGGCTATCTCGGGCAAATGCAACCTGAGTCAAGATATTTTCAACTCCTCCTCCAATCGTGGGGCCTGTATGCAGCTTTGCAGACGCGGCTACGATGTCCGCGAACGAGAGGATGGCTATGAGTTGGCTCTCGACAATGAATACATCATGTCGCCCAAAGACCTCTGTACCCTACCCTTCTTGGATCGCGTCTTGGATGCTGGTGTGGAGGTGCTGAAGATAGAAGGCCGAGGACGCTCTCCCGAATACACCAAGGTGACCGTAGCCGTCTACAGTGAGGCCATAAAAGCCATTCAGGAAGGCACTTTCACCCAAGAGAAAATTGATGCATGGATGGAACGTCTGCGTAGCGTCTACAACCGAGGCTTTTGGGACGGGTATTATCTGGGTCGCCGCACTTTCGAGTGGTCGAAGCAATACGGCTCGCATGCCACACAAAGCAAGGAATATATCGGACTCATCACCAACTATTACAGCAAATTAGGTGTAGCCGAAATCCGGATGGACAGCCACGAGCTCAAGCTCGGTGAACAAATCATGATTATCGGTCCGACGACAGGTGTCTATGAAGACACCCTCAGCGAAATCCGCGTGGACTTGGGTCAGGTTGAACAGACCGTGAAAGGAGAATACTGTTCCATTCCCGTGAAGTCGTTGGTCAGGCGCGGGGATAAGGTGTATAAAATCCTGCCAATCCCGTCATCGTCAGTCATGTGAATTCCCGTGAGACGCGAGACGGGTCCCTGAGCCTGTCGAAGGGTGTCCCGTGTCAAAACAATATGCAGTTTGATTTTGAACAGTTACTAAATTTTTCCTATTTTTGCAACGCCATAATCAAAACTATGATATGAAAACAATTCGCTTATCGACCCTCTTGTTACTGCTTTCCCTCCCCTGGTTGGGCTGGGCGCAGGTCGACACCGTGCTGTTTTCGGCACAAGGCGGATTCTATGAAGATACCTTCCCCTTGGAGCTGTATAACTATTATTCCCAAAACCATATCCGTTACACCACCAACGGCAACCGTCCTACGGCACAATCGCCCCTGTATGAAGGGCCTTTGACTTTAAACGAGCAATTATATTCAAAATCCAAAATCTACACTATCGTTGATTGTCCCGAATCGAGTTTCTATCTCCCCGACTCAGTGCAGCATTGCATTGTGATTCGCGCAGCGGTCTTTGATGAGAACGACAGTTGTATAAGCACGGTGAAGACCAACAGCTACTTCATCCGCGCCTTAGGCTGCGACACCCACGGACTGCCCGTGGTTTCACTTTGTGCCGATTCGTTGGATTTGTTTGATTATAACAGAGGTATTTTTGTACCAGGGGTTCATTTTCAATGGTGGAGCCCCTTGTATTCGGGCAATTATTTCCAACGAGGCCCTGAGTGGGAACGACTCTGCAATGTGGAGTATTACGAAGCAGACAATAGCGGAATCAACCAGCAAGCGGGATTGAGAACACATGGCGGCTCAACGCGCAGGATTCAACAGAAGAACCTAAAAATCCTGGCTCGCGAAGAATATGGCAAAAAGCGATTCAAGCACCGTTTCTTCCATGAGATTCCGATAGAAAGTTTCAAGCATTTGACCCTGAAACCCTTTTGTTGCAGTAATGGGGTGTCGACAGGAATTCAAGATGCACTAACGCAAAAAATCGCTCGCAATCTTCATATTGATGTTTTGGCAACACGTCTGTCCGTGCTTTACATCAACGGGGAATATTGGGGCATTTATGGATTACAAGAAGCCCCTGACCAGCGCTATTTGGAAGACCATTACGACATTGAGCCTGAAGAAATCAACATCATAAAAAATTGGAAGGTGTTAGATTCTGGAGATAGCACGAATTGGATGAACCTATACCAATGGGTACAAGAAACCAATCTTTCGTCAGCAGAAAACTATGCCATGATGGAAGACTACATCAACGTGGACAATTTCATCGACTATTGGATTTTTGAATTGTATTCATCCAATCGTGACTGGCCTGTGCAGAACATTCGCTGTTGGCAAAGGGGGAGCGGGAAATGGCAGTGGATATTCTATGACGGCGATGCTTGCTTCTCGCAGGACTGGGACGTCTTTGCCAATGCTGTCGACACCAGTCAGTCTGTCCATCCATCGAATGCCGAATCCACCTTGTTTTTCAGGAAACTCATTGAGAATCCTGAGTTTCAAAACCACTTTACGGCTCGTTTCAATACCTTAATGTCAAATGTGCTGCGCTATGAGAACATCGCACCCTATTTCAACAGTTTGCGCACCATTATCGAAGACGAAGTACCCAATCAATGTGAACGATTCCATTTCCCATCCACTATGACCCGGTGGGAGCAAGATATGGCTTTTGTTGATAATATGCTTCTTACCCAAAACGAGCGGATTCAAGCCCGACTCAATGACTTTTGTGAACAATATCATATAGGCGTGGTAGAACATCTTCTTTCCTTCCAATGCTACCCTAATCCTGTCATTGAAGAAATTCATATCAACATTACCGCAGAGGCTTTCAGCGCAAATGAAATCAGCATCCATGACTTATTGGGACGAAAAGTCTTCATTATGCCCTGTTTGCTCACCTCGGGCGAGAATGAAATCACTATCCATCCCAGTCTCTCTCCGGGCGTATATATCCTGAAAGTCGGCAACCATGTGCAGCGCATTGTAAAGTATTAAGCCTGTTTTTTTGTTTTTATGTAGAAAGAATTATTACTTTTGCATAATTATTTCAGCATAAAACCCTTTACTTTTGGAAAACCGTAACAGAAAATACTGGTGGTTGCTACTGCTCTTAGGACTCATCCTGCTGAAGACAAACTACTTCCGCCCGATGTCGAACTTCGGACGCAGCCGTATCGTCACCCTTGATATGGATTTGGACAACGCCGTATTGGAAGGCATTACCCTCCCTTCTGTCAAGCAGACCAAAGACGGCTCAGGGATGTTCAGCTTCCGCTTCTTTACGCTCTCGAAGAAGTACAAATACTACAAGATTTACTATCAGAACGAGAGTTACAAGTTTGCTGACACTTCGAGTTTGGCGAGTGAAAACTTCTACGGCAGTTGGGAGGATGTAAGCATCGGCTTCAAACCCATCGAGCATCACCGCACAAGAGATGCTTTCCGCATCGTGGGCAATCCGCGGGACGAAAGGATTTACTATGGAGCCGACCTCTCAGAGAACAGCTTCAGTCCAGAGCATGTGCAACAGGTAATCCAAAGCATACACAACGTGCCGGAATGGTACAACAGCATTGTTGAAAAGGCTGAGAAAAACGGATGCAGCATAGAAGACCAACTCTATAAAGACGCCCTGTGGGTCATCAGCGACAATAGAAACCGAGGCGAGGTGAACCACCGCTGGAAACGCAACCCGCGCGTGGGCGAATACAGTTTCCTGCTCGTGCTTTGCAAGAAAGAGGGCTTGAACGAAATCCCCGACTACGTGCAGCACATCGGGCAGACCGACGAAAACGGACAGTTTGTGAACCCTTACGGCTGGTTTGAGACACATCCCTCAAAGAACATCAAGGTCATTCGCTCGAAGCGCAAACTGAAGACCCGTGCCGTGATTGCTGTAGATAAAGGCGTGTTCATCGACGAATCAAAGGTAAATACTGTAGGCTATCACATCGACAGCACCAGCTGCCATTGCGGTGCCGACGACAGTCTTTATCGCTCTGCTCTCTACGAACAGTTCTTCAGTGCGGTAAGCAAGCAATACACCTTGCGCAATATCCCTGTGATTCAAGACGTAGTGGGCGATAATCCCTATACCCGCGCTGATTATGAAGCCAACCGCAACCGTTTTGACAGCACCGAGTTACAGATGAACTGGCCCGTGGTTTCAGAAACCCCCTGCCAAACGGTACGCCTCGCTGATGATGGCAGCTATATCTCTCTCATCAACCCAGGCAACGACGACTTGAACAACCTTCACAAGGAATCGACAGGCGTCCGCACCCGCGTGGGATTCACCTACGGCAAATTCAGGGGCAAAATTAAGTTCCCCGTGATGCTCAACGAAGAGAGCATCTGGAACGGTCTAACGTATGCTTTCTGGCTCATCTACAGCGACAACCACGCTTGGAACAACCGCAGGCACGATGAAGCCGAAGGAGGCTATGTGGAAAAGAACGACGATTCGGAAAACCCCGTGCGCCATCCTGACTACCATTACTCGGAAATTGATATCGAGATTGTAAAAGCCTCGCGTTTCTGGCCTAAGAACTATTACGGCAAGCGGGCTGACAGCATCAAGGTGGTGGAGGATGAGACCTTGAACGACGATGTGATGTACTGCTGTACCAACTGGGACTTGGCGGTTCCCTCGCCGAAATACTTCTCCTGGGGCATCGATAGCATCCCTTACGGCAAGGAACGCAAGTTTGAGACGCTGCGCTGGTACAAGCTCTACAAGGCCCTCACCGAGCGTGCCCCAATGAGCAACAAAGCTTTCAAGGAGCCCTATTACTACTACGAAATCGAATGGCGTCCCACGGAAATCATCTGGCGACTTGGCCCCAGTCCCGACAAAATGCGGGTGATGGGCTACATGAACAACGAGTTCACCTCCATCCCCAACAACCAGATGAAAGCCATTGTCACACAAGAATACCATTATTCTGAATGGTGGCCCCCCATCGTGTGGGAGCAGGGGTTGATACCTTATAACAAAAGCGATATTGAAGGAAAGGTTTACGAGATTGTAGTGGAATAATCACGAACCTATTCAGTCCGTAGAGAAAAAATCGTATGAGTGGTCCTCGATTTGAAAAAACAAGCACTATCTTTGCACCAATTAAAACTAGGATGACATGATATTTGTTTTTGACCACAGGCTAATACATTTGAATATGCGTTTAAGGCTTTTCGGAACAGTGTTGTTATTGTTATGTTGTGGCGTCGTTTCGGCTCAGTCCGCGAAGCCCGTAGACGGCTATTATCGGGTGAAGTATCCGTGGAGTTACAATGGAGTTGTCTGGTCGTTTTCAGTGGGCATTCCTGAGAACGTCTATGACTTCTATAGGGAACGGACACATTACAATGATGATTTGATGCATTACATCTTGTCGGACTATGACCGTGACTATATCAGGGAAATCGTTAGTTCATTTCGTGCGGGTGGTGAGAAATGGGGACTTTCCGACCTCGACAATGTGTTCAACGTGGTCAGTTTTGTGCAATCGTTGAAATATGTCACCGATGCATCGTCAAAAGGAGAGGAGGAGTATGTCCGATATCCGATAGAGACCTTGGTTGATGCCGTTGGCGATTGCGAGGACGTGGTGATTCTAGCTGCTGCGATTCTGCATGAGATGGGCTACAAGGTGCTCTTGGTATTGCTGCCCGATCATTTGGCTTTGGCAATCCAATACGACAAGGTGTTTCCTGGAACCTGTTACAAATATGATGGTGACCTGTATTATTACCTTGAAATGACGGACAAAGGCTGGGATCTTGGTCAAATTCCTGACCGATACGAGTCAGCAACGGCAAAGCTGATACCTCTGGTCAGTCGTCCTTTGGCCCGCCTTATGTGGTGTGGTTACCAATATGCCTCATACAATACGGCGATGACGAGTGTTGATTTCGAACTGCAATGTACTGTTGAGAATTTCGGTCCAGGCACAACTTCGGGGATGTCAATGCGTGTGAGGATGAAGTCCGACAAGTATTCCGAAGAGGCTATTGTGGAGCATGTGTATGCTTTGCAGGATCTTCCTGAGGCGGGCAAAGCTACCTTCAAGGTGACGTTGCCCGTTCCCCGTCCAGCGCAAGGCGTATTGGAGTTCCTGTTAGAAGGTCAGAATTTCGTCACAGACACTTTAGTGGTCGAGGGCGTGGATCTGAAGTGAATTTTACTTCCTTTTTTTAGACCCCCTAAAAACAGGCACTCGAGTCAAAACATCGATTCACTCGAGTCAATCGATGATTTCACTCGAGTGAAGCGAAAATTTCACTCAAGTGGATACTGTCCCAAAAACAGTAAATTCCGGCCTTCTTTCCATAGTTTATGCCAATAGGTGAGCGTGTTTCCCACATCCAGGTTGTGCAGTACGCATAATGACATTGTAAGTGCGTGTGCTGAGGTCAAGCGCCACTTTGTCTTCGCTACCATCAGGATTGGCCAGATAAATTTCAGTGATGGGTGCATATACGGTTTTTCATCTCACAAATCCTTTCGGTTCTATGTCCATTCGGTAGGTGTATTCGGCATTGTCCCACAGCGACTGTTCCACACTGATGCCTTTTTCGTCGGCTTGTTTCTCAACGCTTTCCAGCCATTCGGGGACAGTCTTGATGCGTTCTATGATGTTGGCGATTTCTCCGTTGCGGTAGGCAACATAAAGACTGTCGGCAGCATCGTATTGCTCAGATGGTTTGTATCTGAAAACGTTGTCGTAACCGCTCAAATAACGCTCAATGAAGCCATAAGGCCAGAGGTGGTTAGTGGCTTCGGTACAGACCAGCAGCACAAAGTCCTGATTTTCGATTTCCTGTTTGTAGTCAATGGCTTCCACGTTCTGTATAGGCGTACGCTCGGGATAGATGGTCTTGTTGTAGAACCAGAAGCCTCCATCGGAGAAAAGGTTTTGCGGCAAAGCCACATTCCAGGCATAGACCGTCCACCAGTAGGAGTCGGAAATGGCCAGCACCTTGGGCTTGTAGCCATCGGTGAAGCTGAACTGGGGCTGCTCAATGGTGTTATGTTTCATCGGGAGCATGAGGTTCATCATGCGATAGAGGTCGTCGTCCTGGTTCATCAGGTAGGTGGTGTCGTAGCCCGTGATTTGGAAGTGCGCCTGCACCTGTTGGGTCTTGTCTTCCATGTAATGCACCAAGGAGTCCATAGCCTGCGAGGCGGCATACACCGTCCAGTGGGCGCTGAGGTTGCAATAGATGGGATGGGCTTCGGTGCCTTTCCTGTCACAGAAGTACTTGTTAAAGTCTATCATCTCCACCGTTTGTTGACCAAAGGCTTTCAGGTATTCTTGGTAGTTGTTGGTAGTGTTGCGCTTGGCGATGTATTCTTCAGGAATGATCTCAGGATAGTAGGAGGCTTTGCCCAAAACGAAGACGGGCAGCAGGGTGATGCCTTTAGTGCGCAACATATCCTGAATGAGCTTGAGTTGTCGCGTGTTGTCCTGAATCTTCTCCTCTCCGAGGTAAGTTTCACCCGTATAGCTGATGACGTAGGATTCTTCGAAAAAGGTACTGCCGTCCTTGCCTTGCACGACGAAGCGGTTGGTGGGTTGATTGAAAAGGCTGTAGTTGGTTTGGTTGTAAAGCCTGATGGCCCATTCGCGAAAGCCGAAATTCTCGCGGCTGTATTGCTCGATGCCGCTTTGGTATTGACCTGAGGCAAAACTCTTCAGGGTAAGTTCAGGGCGTTGGGTCTCATAGGTGACACCGCCCAAGGGCTTCAGCTTGAATGGATGCCATGTTTCTTGCATGAATACCAGCGAGAAACCAAGCATGGTGAGTAAGCATAATATGGTGCAGATACGGCTTTTCATTGATGCAACAAAGGTACTATTTTTTATGTTGGTACACCCATCGGATTTCATCGTCAAGGGCTACGCGGAAGGGGATTTGCTTCTCGCGACATTTCTTCCTCACTTTCTCCATAGTAGGCTGGTCCTTGCGCAGGCCTCGTTCTATCTTGTACAGTTCAAAAGCGGTAGAGATGGTATTTCCGATGAAATAGGGGTTCCAATCCTTGATGTTGTTGAAACACCAAACGGCATCAATGCCAAACATCTTGTCTACAGAAAGTTGTCGGGCTTGTGCCTTTTCACGGATACTGGTCAGGCTTTTTTCATTCTCTAAACTCTTCACGACGGCATCCATCACGCATGCGGCCTGCATCAAGGAGTCATTATCTAATTCATGTTTTTTCACCCTTTCGCCAAGGGCTTCCAGAGCCAGAAAGTTGAGCTCTGACAAATCGATGGTCTGGTCACTGAATCGGGGACGCATTTCCTCTACAAGATATTCGAAGTAGTCGTATGTGGTGAAGAAACTTTGCTTTTTCAGCAAGGGCTGGCCGTTGAGCAGATTGAAGGACTCCATCTCATACAGCTTGTCAAGGTCAATGGAGTCATTGGTGGCTTTGGCATGAAGAACGAAACGCCAATCACGGTCGGCACGGATAGTCCTTTCTTTCAATACGGCTTTTATTCTTGGGTTACGTGAGGTGGGGATTCCATCACCGCGCAGTTCCTCAAACAACTCAGGGTTCTTGACCAGTATGAGATGAGCTTGATAGCGATAATCCTCCCACTTCCATCCGGGATGGGTTTCGGAAGTCGTCCGCATCAGGCTATCAGCAATCTCGTCTGTTTTCTTTTCAAGTTGTTCACCGCTGATACACAATCCTATCAGTGCTTTACCAAAGAAATGGAATCCGTCGGCATACAGCTGCGGGGCGTTCTTGAAATAGACCACATAATCGTGGAGTAGTGCTTCCCGCATCACGCTGACCTGGGTCATCGGTTTCCACCGCAATTCCTCGTCATAGAAATAAGTCTTGCCATAGTATATGAAGTCACGGTTGCTGAACACCTCTCGGAAGGGGATTCGGGAGGTCATATAATAGTAGTAGGAGGTGCCGATGAACAACACGTTTGGACGAACCGTGGCCGAATCGGTTTCTATGCTGACAGGTATCTCATAAAGCGGCGAACGAAGCTTAGGTTCGCGACAGATATTAAGCAATTCTGACAGATCCTTGTCCCTGGGATTGATATCCGCTTCAGGCACCTCGTAGGGTTCACCCATAACGATACGTGGGAAACGCTCACCCTTGAGGGTCTCCATAAAGCGCAACAGACTGTCAGTACCGATGACGGCACCCGAAGCCCAATGGCTGCCTTTTTCGTAGAACAGCGTGAAGGGATAGTCGTCGCGTATGTCCTGGAACCAAGGGGTCATGTTGATATGGGGGAATCCAGCCTCATGCAATTTCCGGTCATAATATTCTCCAGCGTCGAAGGCCGTATCCACAAAAGGCTGTGGCCACAGGTGCTCGGGATAGATATAGCTCTTGACGGGCAGCGTGAAGGTCATCAGTTCCACGCCGTATTCCTTCAGTATGGCCCTCACCTTCACCAATGAACGCATTTCGATATCGAGGTTTTCCTTGAACTGCTCGTTGGTAAGCCCATGGCGTTGTCCCTTCAGCCCATAGTATTGCACCACTCCATCCCTTTGATACAGCCAGCCGTCTTTACCCACAGCAATCTCATCGCTATAGGATTTGTGGTAGAAATCGTAGACGTATTGGTTGTAAAGCCGTATGAGAGGCTCGCGGAAACCGAAACGCTCGGCGATGTAAGGCTCAACCTGTCGCTGCCATTGACCGTCGGCATAGTTCTGCAAAGTGAGTTCAGGCACGTCGGTTGGCTCAAAAACACCCTTCAGCGGCTTGAACTTGAAAATACCAAAATGTTCTTGAAGGAGCGGCAAGAGCAGCAGCACCATCAACAGGACAAACATAAGGCCGTATGTATAGTCTTTTTTCTTCATTCGTTGTCAGGTAGTTTAACTTCGCCTTTAGCAATTTGAGTGTTCACGGTGTAGAGGGCGTGGCTACGGATGTTTTCTTCCAGACTGACACCCTTCTTCTCCGCATCGGTTTTAATCAACTTCAGCCAGTTGGAATCACGCTTGATTTTTTCCTCCATCTTCATGACGAGCATCTCCTTGTATTCTTTGGCACTAAAACGGGCATCACGCAGCACGGGAAGCCCTTCGATGACATTGTCCACCTCGTTGTCAATAACTTGTTGCATGGTTAAGTTCTCCAAAGCCATATCCGTGGCAATCGCGGTCATCCATTTCGGGTCGCGCTTGATTTGACGACGGATAACGCATCGCGCCAAGTATTCATCGTTGATCAGCAGGGGATTGCGGGCTTCAGGGACATCCTCACCGGCAATCTCAGGAAAATACGCCTCGGGGTCTTTTCGTAGCAGATTCCTGGTATATAGCTTCAGTTTCTCTCGATAGAGGGAGTCGGGAGCGTTCCAGGCTATGCGGTTACGAGTAGCCTTGTCGTTAAAAAGACTGTCCATCAGTTCTTCTTGTCTTTGTTGGAAACGTTCGTCACCAATACAAAGTTGGATGATGGCATCTTCGGCAAAGCCCTCAGTAGCGCGGTACATCTGGCTCGCACTGGAGAACCATACGATATAGTCGGCATCAAGCAAGATATCAAGACGGTTGAGATGGGAGACACTGTCGACAACTTGCTCCAAACCCTGATAGCCTCGCTTATTGTAGTACCAGAAATTGAAGTCGGAGAATAGCTCTTGGGGCGGGATATATTCCATCATCCACAGCAGGAAAGAGTTGCCGATGAAGAGGGCAGCCGGTTTCGTCGTTAGCGAGTCGGTGACGATGCGGTAGTCGCGCTCCTTGTAGCTGAACTCAGGACGTATCCTAATGGGACGCATGAGGTTCATCTCAGCTTCAAGGTCGTGGTTTTTGTCATCGCCAATACGGCAGGTGGAAAGATATTCTTTATCGTATTCGATGCGCGGCATTCGGATGTCCCGTTGTGCTTCCATAAAACGCATCAGCGAGTCGGTGGCGTACACGCATGAGAAGTTCCAATGGTCGCCAGTGGGCGGGAAAACACTGAACGCGCAAGTGTCCTTCATCTGAAGGAAATAGTCGGTCATATCGAAGCAGGGCAACCCTGTGTTGACAAAACGCTCGGTAATGTATTTTCTCGCGTTGAGCGTGGTGGTGTCGAAGTCGCGATAGGGCAGGTATTCGGGATAGATGTCTGCCTTGCTCGGCGCAATAAAGGTCATGAGGGTCACATCATAGTCTTGCAGGATGCCTCTCACCTTGTTCAGCAATCGGACCTCGCGCTCGTAGCTCTGTCGGGCACTTTCGGCATCGTCAAACCAATGGTACATTTCCGTACCATAGTAGTTCTCAATATTGTGGGCATAGAAGAGCCAGTTTTTCTTGCCAGCAAAGGTATAGCTGACATAAGTCTTTCTGTAAAAGTCCCAGCAGTATTGGTTGTAGAGTCTGATGATGGGTTCACGGAAACCAAAGTTCCTCGATATATACTTCTCCGAAGCTTTTTGGAAATAGCCGTTCTGATAGGTTTCCTTGGTCAGTTTCGGCATACTGACGGCTGCATATCTTCCGTTAAGCGGCTTCATCTTGAATAGCGAAAACTGTTCCTGTATCGCAAATGAGAACAGGAAGACCATAAGCAGGCCAAACAGGATGCCATATAAGACGTTGCCCTTTTTCATAACTCAGAACCTAAAGTAGATGAAGGGGCTGAAACCGCTGGCGTTCAGTGCACCAAGGCAAAAGACAAAAGCCGCAATGCTGACGACAAACGCGATAATATGCTGGCGTTTGTTGTATTCGGTGAAGTAGACTTTCTCCTGTACCTTCAATCCCAACTTCGTAAGGGTGAAGAAGGAGAAGAAGGCTGCCACAAGCATAGTGACGTAGAGGTGCGGATTGTAACTGAAATGGAAAGGAGTGAAATCGAAAGCGAAGAGCCGCTTGATAAACATCCACGAGAGATCGATGCGCTCGATACGGAAGAAACAGCGCGTCAGCACAATGATGAGGAAGGTAAAGAACACACTCGGAATCTTGCCCAGACGCTCATTGAATTTCTTCAGGAACAGCTTATCGGCACAAATAAAGATACCTTGTAGAGCTCCATAGACAACGAAGTTCCAAGCAGCCCCATGCCACAAACCGCTGATGAGGAAGCAGAACCACAAGTTGAAATATTTGCGGGCTTCAGTCTTTACTCTGCTGCCACCCAAGGGGAAATACAGATAATTCTTGATGAACACACTAAAAGTCTGATGCCAACGACGCCAAAACTCAGAAATTGTAGTGGACACATACGGATTGTCGAAGTTCTCGGGGAACTTAAAGCCCATCATGCGACCCAAGCCAATGGCCATATCGGAATAACCCGCGAAGTCGAAATAGATTTGGAAGGTGAAAGCGAAAATAGCAATCCAGGCTGTAGTGCTGTCGATAGTGGCTATCTTGTTAGCAATGTCGGCAAGTTGGGCAGAGGTCAGCACATCATAGTTGGAAGGGCCCAACACTTGGTCGACTTGAAAACCGATAACATCAGCAATCAACACTTTCTTACACAGACCGATGACAAAGCGATAGAAGCCTTGTAGCCTGTCGGTATAGAGTGACTCGCGGTTACGAATCTGGTCAGCGATATCGCAGTAACGTACAATAGGGCCTGCTATCAATTGTGGAAACATCACGATATACAGCATATAGTCGCTCAGCCGTTTCATCGGCTCATTCACCTTGCGGTAGGTATCCAAGGTATAGGTGACACTTTGGAAAGAGAAGAACGAGATGCCAATGGGCAGCAAAATCTTAGTCCACTTAAGTGGTGCTGCTCCCATCCAACCCAAAACAGCATTGAAATTATTCATCGTGAAGTTGCCGTACTTGAAATAGAACAGCAACCCGATGCTGATGGCGATGCTGATGCCACAAAGCAGTTTCTTCAGTCCTGGCTTCTCCACCTTGTTCATCCAGCGCACCAAGTAGAAATTGGCGATGACGGAGACAATGAGGTGAATGATGAACTCAGGCGCCCCGTAGGCGTAAAAGACCAGCGAGGCCAACAATAAGAAATAATTGCGGGCTTTTCTCGGCAGGATGAAGTAAACCAAGAAAAACACCGGCATGAAGTAGAGTAGGAATATGTTACTGCTGAAAACCATATCTAATTTGATTTGGGTGCAAAAATAGTAAATATTATTGTTTGCGATTCTGTCGAATCCATTCAATATCACGGTTGATGATGATGCGTAAAGGAAGATTCATTTCACGGTGTTTCTGCATGATGCTTTCCATAGACGCTTTGTTTTGCCGCAATCGGCGTTCGATTTGATAGGAATCCAAGGCTTTGACAAGCGTTGCTTCGTTCAAGTTACGCATTTTGTTCTTGTTGTGTTGGCAACACCATAAAGCGTCTTTCCTAAACGCTTTGTCTATCGAAATATGCCAATTCGAGGCTTTTTTCTCTATTTCCGAAAGGTTGCCCTTTGTGGAAAGCTGAACAACGGTAGCATCCATGGTACAGGCCATAATCATCAGGGTATCATCGTCATAGGCATGCTGTTGAATCTTCGTTTGCAAAGTATCCATAACCTGTTGAAAGATTTCGGCTTCGGTGGCTGGCGCTGAAAGACTACGTTGAATTTCGACAGAGGCTTCGTCTACAAGAAAATCAAAGTAATCGTATGTGGTGAAATACGCTTTGTCGCAAAGCAAAGGCTGATGGTTCATCACATTGTAGGATTCCATTTTGTATAGCTCACGCACTTTCAAAGAGTCGTTTTCTGCCATCGCCTTAAGAAGGAAAGACCAGTTGCGGTCGGCCCGGATTTCTTTTTCTACAAGTATTTGTCCTATTCTTGGGTTGCGACAGGAAGGTATGCTCTCGCCACGCAGTTCCTCAAATAACTCAGGATGGTGTTGTAGCAAGATATGAGCCTGGTTGTTACAACGAACACTGTCCTGATGAGTTGTAGCTTTCCAAGCACAATAAAGACTATCGGCAACGGCAGATGCCTTCTCTTTCAGGCGTTCATCACTGATGCACAGGCTGATGAGAGCCTTACCTGGAAAGAGCATACCGTCATTGTAAAGCTGTGGTCCGTCCCTAAAGAAAACCACATAGTCGTGCAACAGCAATTCGCGAAGATAGTCCAGACGGTCTGCAGGAAACGATTTCTGCTCACTGTCGGTGTAAAACATGGCATAATAGAACAGAAAATCACGGTCACGAAACAGGGCATCGAAATTGACCCGTCGCGTCATATACCAATAGAAGGAAGTCCCGACAAACCAAACCGTGGGATATACGGTTTGTTCGTTGGTCAACAATCTTACGGGATATTCGAAAATAGGCTCGTGCTTGAGTGGTGCTGCAAGATTAAGCAAGTTTTCCAAATCCTTGTCGTTGTTAGGAATCTCCTCAATGGAATAGGGGCTACCCAGTTGTATTCTGGCCAAAGAGCAATCGCCTAATTGTTCCATATATTTCAACATGGTATCAACAGCAAGCAGAGCCCCCGCAGCCCAATGACTGCCTTTGGAGTAAAACAAATCGAAACGGGTGGTATCCTGTACCTGTTTAAACCAAGGAACCATATTAATATGAGGTACTCCATGTGAATCAAGTTGTTGCTCAAAAAACGGGGTGGCATTGAAAGTGGTGTCACCTATAGGCTGCCATCTCAGATGCTCAGGATAGATGTAGGATTTGGTCGGTAGAGTGAAGGTCAGCAAATGAACCCCATACTGCTGGAGAATGGCATTGACTTTCGACAAATCACGAGCTTTGGAGATGAGGTTTTCACGCACCTGACTGTTCGTCATATCAAACCAACTCTCCATATTGCCATAGTATTGCAAGGCACTTTCAGTATGGTAGAGCCATCCGTCTCTTCCGATGTGGATTTCATTGTTGCTGGTGGTTTTAAACCAATCATAAGTACACTGGTTATACATCCTAATCAAGGGTTCCCTAAATCCAAAATGTTCTTTGAGATAATTCTCCGATCTTTGTTGAAATTTGCCAGAAACAAAAGCGTCGTATGAAAGAACAGGTTTGGGAGCGGGCTTCTTATAGCCTACGAGTTTTTTAAATGTAAACAGCTTCAGGTTTTGCTCCAAAAGTGGGGCAAAAACGAGAAGAGCCGTCAAACAAATCAGCGTAATCAATATGCCTTTACATTGCTTCCTCATATTCCAGAACTTAATGCAGATAACGGGATAGTAGATAATACATTTGCATCGGGATCATCACGCAAAGTACATCCCTCAAGTTTGTATTTGTGCCGAATAAGCCAAACAGCATCATCTTCTATGGCTTTTTCAAGGGTCTTATGGTACATCTCGGCTTTCTCCCGAATCTCAGTCATTAGTTTTTCGTTTTTGGACAGCTTTATCATCTGCTCCTTAACCTCCTCTTGGCATCGGAGGGAGAACTGTATTTCGTCAGTTTGATTCTTGTAAAGCGGTCTGCCCGCTTTGATGCGATCCACTTCGGCGTGCAGCATCTGCTGCATCGTGGCGGTGCGCAGGAAGGCCTGTGCCTCCAAAGCCGCCATCCATACGCTGTCTTTCCTGATTTCCTTAGTGTATCGGGCATAAGCGAGTTCACTATTCCGGGCTGTTAAACTATCAACCGCTAACTCTGGAATCAACTCTGGATGAGCTACCAGTATCGAACGTGCCTCCCGGTAGCGTTCGTCGCTACTGCCTTCAAAGGTTAGTGTGTCGGCTATGCGCCGCGTGTAGGCTATTCTCAAACTGTCATCCACGCTCAAAGCAAGCAACGCAGCTCCAGCGAAACCGCTGGTGCCTTTATTTAACTGGTTGGCTGTTGTAAACCATACGATATAATCAAAGTCCAACAATTTTTCTAAAAGGTTATAGTCAACAACTTGTCCACAAGGTTCCAAAGGATTGCCTTTATAAACCGTCGAGAAGTAATACCAAAACTCTACCTCGCCAAACATCTCATGCAAGGGAACATGATTCACGATGCCCCACATGAAGGAATTGCCGATAAAAAGTACTTTGGGCTTAACAAAAGTAGTATCAATTTCCACCGTCACCTCTGCCGTGGGACTATATCCATTGCGTTTCCTGATGGGCAGCGACAGGTTGAGCAACTGCTCCAAATCGTTGTCGGCCCCATGATTCTGGCTCTCATGCAATTCACCTATCTTAAGTTGGGGAAGTCTTATCCCTTTCAATTCGCCCATATAGCGGAACAATGAATCGGCGGCATACACAGCGGGGAACACCCAATGCGCTCCCGTTTGCGGTATCAGCGGATAACTGACACTGTCTCTCATCTGACGGAACCAGCCGGTCATCTCGATGCAAGGGAATCCAGTTTCAGCAAAACGGTCAACGAAATAATTGCAAGCGTTGAAGGTAGTCGTATCGCGCTCTCGTTCGGGGAGGTATTCAGGATAAACAAAACTCTTTTCAGGGGCGATGAAAGCTAACAGCTCCACATCATTCTCCTTCAGGAGGGTTCGTACCCGATTCATGTATTTTACCTCACGGTCAAACCGTTGCTTTGCTGTTTCTGTAGAGGATTGCCAACGGAGCATTTCCATTCCATAATAGTCGCGCACCCCCTCCTTCGTATAGAGCCAACCGTGTTTCCCGGCAATCACATCGTGGGCGTATGTCTTTCGATAACAGCTCCAAAGGTATTGGTTGTACAGCCGGATGACAGGCTCACGAAAACCAAAATGTTCGCCCACGTATGCCTCTTCTTGTTCGGCATAATCGCCTGTTCGCAGTGAGGCCAAACTCAGCTCGGGCCTCTCGGTTTCAATAACGACACCATTGAGTGGCTTCAATGGAATGTGCAAAACATTGGCTTGGAGCATAGGCAGGAAGAGCGACACCATCAGGATGCCGAACAGAATCTGGTCGTATGTCGTCTTCCTTTTCATCCCTTAGAAACGGAAATAGATGAAGGGACTGAAACTCGTGGCATTGAGGGCAGCCACGCAGAAGATGAACATGATGGCAGTCACAATCCACACCCAGATGTGCTGCCTGTCGCTATAATCTGTGTAATAGACTTTTTGTTCCAGTTTCTTGCCCCATCCTGTAAGAGTGAGGAAAGAGAACAGCGCTGCCACCACCATGATGGTGTAGACATGAGCGTTGCCCGCAAAGGCAAAGCCACTGAAGTCGAAAGCAAACATACGGGTGACGAAGGTCCAAGCCAGACCGAGGTCTTCTATACGGAAGAAGACCCAGATAATGCACACCGTAAGGAAAGTGAGGATAACAGAGGGTACTGTTCCTATTTTCTTCATCACTTTGCCCAAGAAAAGCTTGTCGGCACAGATAAAGAATCCATGCAGCGCTCCCCAGACAACAAAATTCCAGCTGGCACCGTGCCACAGTCCCGAAAGCAGGAAGCAAACCCACAGGTTGAAGTACATCCGTCTTGTTCCTTTACGGTTGCCCCCTAACGGGATATAGAGGTAGTTCATAATGAAGGCGCCAAGGGTCTTGTGCCAACGTCTCCAAAACTCGGTGATGGAACGCGAGGTATAAGGATTGTCGAAATTCTCAGGGAACTTAAAGCCCATAATGCGACCCAAACCGATGGCCATATCAGAGTAGCCGGCAAAGTCGAAATAAATCTGGAAGGTATAAGCTAATGCAACCAGCCAAGCGGTACCCGTATCAAGAGTAACGATTCGGGTCATTATATCGCCGACCTGTGAAGGGTCAAGAGCCGCAGGGCCAAGCATCTTGTCGACACAAAGTCCGATAACATCAGCAATAAGAATCTTTTTACACAAACCGATGACGAAGCGATAGAAGCCCTGCAGACGGTCAGCCATCGTCGACTCACGCTGCCTGATTTGCTGGGCGACGTCACAGTAACGCACGATGGGACCAGCGATAAGTTGCGGAAACATGGTGATATACAGCATATAGTCGCTCAGCTTCTTCAAAGGCTGATTGACACCCCGATAAGTGTCCAAAGTATAGGTGACACTCTGGAATGAAAAGAACGAGATGCCGATAGGCAGCATAATACGTTTCCAGCTCAAAGGGGCATGCCCCGTCAGACCTATCAGAGCATTCAGGTTCTCCATTGTGAAGTTGCCGTATTTATAGACCAACAACAGTCCAAGAGGAATAGCGATGGAGATGCCGCAGAGCCATTTCCGACCCTTGGAATTCGGGGTAAGGCACATCCATTTCACCAAAAGAAAATTGAGTATGGTGGAAATCACAAGTTGGATGATAAACTCGGGAGCACCCCAAGCATAAAAAACCAACGAAGCCAGCAATAGTACATAATTGCGTGTCTTCTTCGGCATCAGGAAATAGACCAGAAAGAAGGCTGGCATGAAATAGAGAAGGAATACGTTACTGCTGAATACCATTATTCTTTGTTTTTTGATTATTTTTTTCCATTTGTTTTATCAAGTACAACAACCGCTTTGAGAAGCCGTTGCTCATCTCGTACAGTGACCCTGTGGAATAGGATAGCATGACAAAATCAGCATCCATGACCTCTTGAAGCACATCCAATTCACCGACTTTAGAAGCACTGTCGAAATAAGCCGTGCTGAAATAATACCAATAGGGAACCTTCTCAAAAACATCCCACACGGGAGTGAAGTTAAGGATGTTCCAATAGAACGAGTCGCCGACAGTAATCAACGTTGGTCTTACCGCCGTGCTGTCATAGTCGGGATAGGCATAGGCCAAGCGGTTAGGACGTTTCTTCAAAGGCCAAATGAGGTTCATTAGGCTCTCAAGGTCGGCGTCGGGTTTCAAGGTACGCTGGAAGTCGTCGCCTAAAAGTATATTCATCATGTTGATGCCAGCCAGATTTTCCATATAGCGGACCAGACTGTCGGCAGTATGTTGGGAGGCGAGGTTGCTCCAGTGGGTACCTGTTTGGGGAAACAACGGATAGCTCACCGTATCTTTTATCTGCATAAACCATTCTGCGAAGTCCACATGATTCACCCCAAGTTCCTTCAGACGTTTCGCATAAAACTCATAGGCCGTGATTTTCTTTTCCCGATTGAAGTAATAATCCTTTGGCAGGTGTTCACCGCAAATCTGTTCCTTGCCGGGCAGCAACGCCACAAAGAGATGGGTGTTGTAGGGTTCAAGGGCCTGCTGCAGCTGAATCAGCCTCTGGGCTTCAGCCTCAAGTATTTGGGCCATTCCCAATGAATCTTCTGCATAGTTGTAGGAACGACTTTGATAATATTCCTCCACCGTCCAAATCTCAAACATCCAGTTGTCGTCGGTGACAAGCACCCGTTGGTCTTCAACCACCTTGGCGTAACGGAAAAAGGTCCAGAGAACTTGATTGTAAAGTCGCGTTAAAGGTTCCCTAAAACCACAGTTTTGCTTGAGATAGGCTTCCATATCTTGCTGGAATGTCCCATTAAGTAAACCTTCACAGGTCATCTTTGGTTTGGATTGCGTTTCTGTCACGCCGCTCAATTCTTTGAATTTGAAAAGCCCCGTCCCCTGCTGTATCGCAAAAGCGCACAACAAGGAAACAGTTAAAGCTAACAATATGACTTTAGTTTTGCTTTTCATAATAATAAATTTGCAAAAATAGGAAATTTATACGCATCATGCCGAAATTGCCTAATTTTGCGGCATGAATACAAAACGAATAGAACTCCTGTCGCCCGCCAAAGATAGCGAGGTCGGGATAGCTGCCATCAACCACGGAGCTGATGCCGTTTACATCGGTGGTCCCGATTTTGGCGCCCGCGAAAAAGCCTCCAATTCAATCGAGGATATCGAGAAGCTTTGCCGCCATGCGGCCTTATATGATGCCAAAGTGTATGTCACACTAAACACGTTGTTGTACGACAACGAGTTGGAACGGGCCCGAAAGATGGCTTACGACTGCTGGAACGCTGGCGTTGATGCGCTCATCGTACAAGATATGGTATTGCTGCAAATGGACCTGCCCCCTATCCCACTCCACGCCAGCACCCAATGTGATAACCTCACCGTTGAGAAGGTACAGCAACTTGAACAATTAGGGTTCAGTCAGGTGGTGCTGGGACGAGAGCTGAGCCTGAAACAGATTAGGGAGATTCGCGAGAAGACTGCAGTACCCCTTGAGTTTTTCGTGCATGGCTCGCTCTGTGTCAGCCACAGCGGACGGTGCTACCTGAGTCAATATGTAGGCAACCGCAGCGCCAACCGGGGAGCTTGTGCCCAACCCTGTCGTTTGCCCTACGATCTTTTGGATGTCAAAGGCAAAGTACTCGTCAAAAACCGCCACTTGCTGTCACTGAAAGACCTCAACAACAGTGCCCACCTTGAGGAACTTATCAATGCGGGTATCACGAGTTTCAAAATCGAAGGACGATTGAAAGATGCCGATTACGTGAAAAACGTCACAGCCTATTACCGTCAGAAATTGGATGAAATCATCAGTCGCCGACCCGACTTGGAACAAGCCTCACAGGGACATTGTAACTACACGTTTGAGGTCAATCCTGAGAAATCCTTCAACCGAGGTTTCACCGATTTCTTCATCAATGGGAGACAAAAAGGCATCGATTCACCCTTCACGCCCAAGTCGATGGGAGAATATATTGGAACCGTCAGTTGGTGCAACAGCCTACGATTGGAAATCGACACTGAGAAAGCCCTCCATAACGGCGACGGGCTATGTTTCCTAAATGAAGACAACGAATTGATAGGTTTCCGTGCCGACGTAGTACGTAATGTCAAGAAAAACAGCCAGACCAGCAACTGCGAGGACGCAGTTGCCGACAATGTAACTGTCTCAACAAACCGCCCTCACGGATCGCATCGCGGCGCAAAAATCTACCGCAATTACGATACCGAATGGCAAAAACAAGTAGAGGCTTCAACGGGCAACCGGAAGATTGACATTAATCTGAAGCTGACCGAGACCGAGAGCGGCTATGAATTGGTCGCAGGGCTGGGAATAGAACCTCACCCCCTGCCCCTCTCCTCAGAGGAGAGGGGAGTTGAAGTCAGCTGCCGACTGTCAACTGACAAAATCGTGGCAACGAATCCCGAAAAGGCCACCGAGAACATTCGGAAGAAAGCCCTGCAATGGGGCGATACCGTCTTCAATCCCAACAGTCTGGAACTTCAATTCATCGAGCCTCGCCTCATTCCTGCCTCTATTCTGGGTGAGTTGAAACGCGATTTGGTAATCCAATTAGAAACGGAACTGGTCGAGAGCCACAAAAACAATCGACCGCAACGCAAAGAAAATGTATTACCCCCTGATGCCATCGAGAAAACCAATCCCGACGAAATGCCCGATGCCCTGATGACTTCACACCATTGCATCCGCTATGCCAACGGAATGTGCAGCAAGGAAACAGGCCAAAAGGCCGAACCACTCTATCTGCGCAACGGCGACCGACTGCTCCGATTGGAGTTCGACTGCCGCAACTGTCTTATGCGCGTATTCAGTTGTTGATACAGAAAAAGCCGCTGATTTTCAGCGGCTTTTCTTATTTTTGTTGAGGTACCTGGCGGACTCGAACCGCCGTCCCCGGTTTTGCAGACCGATCCCTAACCACTCGGGCAAGGTACCCTTTAGCGGCTGCAAAGATACGACTTTTTTTGAACATGCAAGGTTTTGGAGAAAAAATTTGTGCAACGCAGGTCTTACGAGGCGGAACCGACATGATGATTCACCCTGATTTTGAAAAGGCGGCCTTGCTTCACCGCGGCTGAATCGGGTCGTTGTCAAGGGTCATCGGTCGTTGTTTTTGGATAGGACTAAAGTAGGAGTTAGGTAGGACTTACATAGGAGTTAGAAATTCTGAAAATTTGTTCGATTTCACATCGAAATTGTGTTCTTGTCAAGACGTCAAAGAGCAGTTGTCATTCGAATGAGGCTGCAAAGGTACGGCGGCGATTTTGCGGTTTCCGAATTTTTGTGGAACTTTTTTTCAGTTTATTGAAAAAAAGTTTCTACACAAGTTTTAGGGTGTCATGGGTGTCACGGTGTCACGGTGTCAAACTCGTTTCTGAGGTGTCAAGGTGGTCACTATATGTAAATAATTAATTACTCGTTGGCGGAATTAAAGTAGCGCATATTTAATTTGGCCAATAGGTTT
>CAMYYB010000027.1 GCA_947303335.1 uncultured Bacteroidales bacterium
GCACCTTGCGTGTGCCGAACTGAATCGGGATGGGCAGGAACTTGCAGTATTTGTTAAGCAGTTCGCGGATGCGGCCTTCTTCGAGGAACTCGGAGGCATCATCACTGATATAAAGGATGACATCGGTGCCACGGTCGCCCTTCGGGATTTCGTTCATCGTGTACTCGGGGCTGCCGTCGCATTCCCAGATGACGCCGTTCTTGCCTTCTTCCTTGCAGGACTTGGAAATTAGCGACACCTTCGAGGAGACCATGAAGGCGGAGTAGAAGCCCAAGCCAAAATGTCCGATGATGTTGGCGGCTTCGGCCTCGCTTTGGGTCTTGAACTTGGCGATGAACTCCTCCGCGCCCGAGAAGGCGATTTGGTTGATGTACTTGTCGACCTCTTCGGCGTTCATGCCGATGCCGCGGTCGCGCACGGTGAGGGTCTTTTTCTTCTTGTCGACTTCCACCTTAATAGTAAGGTCGCCCAGCTCGCCCTTGAACTCACCCGAGGCGGCAAGTGCTTTCAGCTTTTGCGTGGCGTCCACAGCGTTACTGATGATTTCGCGCAGGAAAATCTCCTGATCCGAATAGAGGAACTTTTTGATGACAGGGAAAATGTTTTCTGTCTTTACTCCAATGTTACCTGTTTGCATATCGATTTGTATTTAATGATTTCTAATTTCGAGATTTCAAGATTGACGAGGGGCGTTGGTCAAATTGTGTGCCATTGGAAAAACTGACATTTTGGCAAGGAATTTTCATACAATGAGTTTTTTTCTTATATTTGCCCCGTTGAAATTATACACACAAATGCTTTATTGTAATATGAAAGAAATAAAAGTATTCTTGGCTTCGTCAGAAGAGTTGGCGAATGAGCGTAAAGAAATTGCTGACCTTGTCTTGAATCTGAATGAGATATATTCGGAAAAGGGCATTACCATTAAATTAATAAAATGGGAATACTTAGGCAAAACATACAATGGAGTGCGAAAACAAGAAGAATATAATCAGGCCGTCAGGTCATGTGATATTTTTCTTGGTCTCTTTTACACCAAAGCAGGAGAGTTTACGGTTGAAGAATTTGATATTGCCATTGATCAATACAACAAATCAAGGCAGACACCTATGATATTGGTGTTTTTGAAGGATTTGATGCCAACTGATATCGAGGATGACTCCTTGAAATTATTTAAGTCCAGATTGGCGACAGATTTAGGACATTATTGGGCACGTTTCAATCATACTGACAAATTAAAGCTTGATATCGTTTTACAATTACAAAGATTTGACATTTTTGGTCAGAGTGGCCAAGTCTATGTAAAGGATTCTAACATTTATCTTGCAGATGGAACAATGGTAGCTTCATTGGAGAATCTTTCTTTTGCTTCCAACAACCAGCAATGGAATCAGTTGAAAAATGAAGTGGCCAAGTTGGAGAGGAAAATTAAACGGTATTCAACTATTAACGATCTTGATGAAGATGAGTTATCCGATTTTGCAGAAATGAAGAAAGAATTGGATGACAAACAGAAGTCTTTACAAAATTTGGAGCACACGATGTTTAACACAGCATTGATTATTGCGCAATCGGTAGGTACCAAATCTTCTGAGCGATTAAGAAAGGCTCAAGAATATTTTGAGTTTGGTGATATTAATTCTGCAAATCTTGTTTTGGACTATCATGAAGTTATGATTGATACAGATAATAACAAGCATTTATATGAACAGGAACAGAAAATCCTTGAAGTAAGGCGAGAAAATCTTCTGTTAAATATCCAAGAACTTCGAATGAAGATTTCATTGCTTATTAGTAAAAATCGAGATGACACAACTGAAGATGACTTAAGTAATGCGCTTGGTGCCTTTGATAAAATTTCGGAAATATGCCAAACTATAGAAATGGATTATTCCGAACAATGGAATATTGCAATAGAAATTCTAAATCAACTTTACGGTTCAAATAAATTTTTTTCAGAATTCATAATAGCTTTCGCCTGGGGATGTATTCACGAATTAAAGAAGGATTCTCTTTCGATGGGTTATGAATCAGCATATAGGTTCATAATAAAATGTCTGCTTATTATTGCCAAATCATATAAAAAGGATACCCACGAATATTCTGATACACTCTTACGTCTCTTATCCTTAGCACTAGAATATAACAAAAAGGTTTATGAAGCAGACAATATTGAGCGCGCTAATATTTATGCTTTGATTGGCGACACTTATTATCATAGATATAATAGGACATCATTCAGATATGATGAACAAATTTTTTCTAATTGCTTTCATGCCAAAGAAATACGTGAAAAAATCCTTGGCAAAAACCATCCAGATACTATAAATATCATAAGCAACGTCGCTTATTATTTGCACCGGATGTTCTATGGCGAACAAGCTGTAGAAATTATGGGATCCCTTATGGATATAATTAGTTCTATTGATAATGAATATCGCCCAGAAGAAGGTACTTACATCGTGGATACTCGTTTTAATATAGAGAGTCGGTATTATGTTTTCAACACTGCTTTGTACTATGGAAACTATGCTGATTTATTGAGAGATAATAAAAATTTTGAAGATGCTATCGTCTGGTATGAGAAAGCACTTGATGTTAAAAAGGCAGATTATGATTCTCTTTGTGGATATCTGGCAAGGATGGGGAGATGTCATGTTGAATTAGAGAATTATGAAAGAGGTATAGAATGCATGCAACAATCTTTAAAAATGGCTACAGCCTATAGTGGTGTGGAGCCAATGACAGATGATGACAATGATTTTTATTGGTATTGGGGCTATTGTGCGGATTCTGAAGGGATGTCATTCCCATTGGTTTACATGATTTCCTTTGCTTATTACAAAGATGGGAACTACGAAGATTCTATCAAATATGCCATGATGTATTTGGAGTTGAACTTGCGAGCACAAAAATGGAACGAGTCTAATCCAGACTCACTTCTAGAGACATTTGACATTGCAGAAGCATATCGCCATTTAGGCTTGGTTTATTATGAAGCGGTACAATACGAAAAGTCAATAGTGGCATTAGAGAATGCGCTCAATGTTTTACAAGGCAGAAAAGACTATATGACAGAGGCGCCGGTTGTCTTGAATTTATTAGTGAATGCGTGTAATTCAAATGAAGAAGGTGAAAAGGCTGAGATGTATGCAAAAGAACTCGATAGAATTAATACTACGGTAGAGGAAGATCCTCTTTTGTATGAGCCGAGTATTTCCACTTTGGTTCTTATGGAAAAGAATGAACTTCCCAATGTTACCCTTGAGGCTGGTGATTATACCATGCTTAAGTATGGAGATTATGAAGTTGGTAAAAATGTTCCTTTTCACAAAACCATGCAAGATGAAGACTTAAAGGATTTAGTTATCCTTCAAAGCAAAAAAATTCGCAAATACTATACATCTTTGAAACATTGTGATTTTACATTATATACAAGTGCTGTTGATGCAGATTCGGTGAACACGTTAATAGACGGGCTCAATAAGTTTATGCAAAATGAAGAAGATAATGGTCCTTTATATAATCCATTCGTATATTCTATTGAAATAAAAGAACCGATAAATACAATTTGTGATAATATCATTCCTGCTGGAGTTTATCCCTTGTATAAATATGGAGCTTTTGAAGTCGGAAAATTTCAGCAGTTTGACAAGTACATTCGAGAATATGATTTGCCTCAAATAACAATAATACAAATCGGTAACGAGCTTTATGGTTTTTGGGTGCGGTTAAAAGACCACAATTTCTCAAGCATAAAAATCTGTAAAGACTCTAATGTCGTTAAAGAACATGTCGACAGATTACAGAAGTTTTTGGGCGAAAAGTATGTTCCCAATGAAGCATCGGTCTTTTTAACTATTGGACCGACAATAAAGTTTGAATTGCCTGTTCAAATCGGAGATATTTCAATTTCTAGCGATGAAACGTATAATCTGATACAAATTGGTGATTACGAAATAGGAAATCTTAATGACCCCGATATGTCTAAGTCGGAATATTTCGTGATTCTTACTACTGATTACGGATTTTTACAGATAGAATCAAAGGCAATAGAAGGTGTTATGGGTTATACAATAAAAACGTATCAGGTAAAAAAAGAATTAGTTGAAAGAATCCGAGAAAGGTACGAAGAATGGAAGCAACAAAAAGGTATATAGTATATGAAAAATGTGTTTTATCCAGCGGTGAACGATCAAATTGCCACGTTCGCCGCTGGATATAAGTATGTTTTTGAAGAAAAAATAGCTAAAAAATGTGTTTTATTCAGCGGTGAACGCGTATTTTTGTATCTTTGCCGCTGAATAAAACGATGTTTTGTGATGAATATCATTGGCAGAAAAGACGAGATTTCGGAAATCAAGAGGCTGTATTCCAGTAAGATGCCTCAGTTTTTAGCGGTATATGGCCGTCGCCGTGTTGGAAAGACCTTTCTCATTGATGAAGCACTGATGGGGAAAATCACCTTCCGCCATTCGGGATTGTCGCCCGTGGACGAGCAAAACCACAAGAATAGCCTGAAAGAACAACTGAAGCATTTTTATCTGTCGTTGCAGCGACAAGGTATGAAGAAAAGCAAGTGCCCGACTTCGTGGCTTGAAGCTTTCTTTATGCTTGAAATGCATCTGGAATCTATAGACGATGGCTCGCGGCAAGTAGTCTTTCTTGATGAACTGCCTTGGATGGACACACCGCGTTCGGGTTTCGTCACGGCTTTGGAGGCATTGTGGAATGGTTGGGGATGTCATCGTGACAATTTCATGTTGGTAGTTTGTGGTTCGGCAACATCATGGATTACGGACAATCTGATTAATAATCACGGAGGCTTGTACGGAAGGCTTACCAGTCAGTTGAGGCTGTCGCCGTTCACCCTCAATGAATGTGAGCAATTCTTCCATAGTAAGGGCATTCGAATGTCGCGTTATGATGTCGTGCAAAGCTATATGATATTCGGCGGCGTTCCATATTATCTGAGCTATTTTGAGCCGGGTCGAAGCCTTGCACAAAATGTTGACAATTTGTTTTTTAAGTCACATGCAGTACTGACTGAAGAGTTCGACCGATTGTTTTCTTCCGTGTTTTCGAGACCTGAGGAAATGAAGCAAATTGTTAAGGCACTCAGCAACAAGAGGTCAGGATATACTCAGGAAGAGCTTGCAAAGGCTACAGGTTTGACTTTGGGCGGCTCTTTCAGCACGATGTTGAAAGCACTCGTTGCCGGCGATTTCATTGAGTCTTACATCCCCTTTGGAAAGGGCAAACGTGAGAAATATTACAAACTAATTGACCATTTTTGCCTGTTTTACATGAAGTTCGTGCGGGGCAGAAGGGAGATTGACCCAGAGTTTTGGATGCACAATGTGACTTCACAGGCTGTTTCGTCTTGGCGAGGCTTTGCGTTTGAGGAGGTTTGTTTTACGCATACTGCACAAATCAAGAAAGCGCTTGACATACTTGGCGTTTCGTCAACACAGTCGGCATGGGCAGTGAAAGGTGACGATGGAACGGAAGGCTCACAAATTGACATGTTGATTAATCGTAAGGATAATGTGGTGAACCTCTGTGAGATGAAGTTTTACAACGAAAAATTCATGGTCAACAAGGCCTATTATTCAAAGGTTGTTCACCGACAGAACTTGCTGGAAGAGATGATACCGCATCGGGCTGTTGTCCATAATGTAATAGTGACCACCGAGGGCTTAACTTATAATGAGTACAGCAGTGCTTTCCAAAATGTAGTCATCATTGATGATTTGTTTGAGAAATAACAAAACATTGATAATAAATTAGTTGTGTTATAGAAAATGTGTTTTATCCAGCCGTGAACGACGAAATCACCCTGTTTGCCGCTGGATAAAAGCATGTTTTTGAAAACTTGGAAGGTGAAAATCGCAGGTTTATTTACATGAAATCAAAAAACTCTCTACTTTTGCAATAGTTTTATTAGTAAGCTGTTTATTACTAAGCGAGTTATTACTAAGTGTTTTATTATCTATTATCCATGAACGAAGTCTACGACTTTTATAATGAAACCGAACCAGAGATGATGGGCATGAGTCCGCATTTCTTTGTGGTGGCAAAAAAGTAGCCTATGAACCCCATAACTATCCGACTTCTCAGCCAGCAACTTGTTGCGCCTCAGTTCGACACCCCTGCCGAGGTGGTTGGCTATATGTGTGCCATGCAGGCGCAGGAATACCGCATGATGCGCTGGGCTGTGGCGATGCGGACGCGCAAGCCGTCGGCCAAAGCTTTTAAGGAGGCCTTTGACTCTGGCCTGATTATCCGCCTGCACCTGATGCGAGGCACTTGGCAGTTGGTTTCGGCTAATGACTATTGGTGGATGCTCGATTTATGCGCTTCCAAGGCGACAGCTGTCATCAAAGGCTGGATGAGCAGCAACAAAATCTCCATTCCAGACGAGGAACTTATGTGGATAAGGGAAATTCTGGTTCAGACCGCAGCCGACAAAAGGAGTGTGACGAAAGAGGACTTCGAGGAAGCCTTGTTGCAAAGGGATATTCAAATGGACGAGCATCGACTGTCGTACCATATCCGCATGGCTGAACTGTCGGGGACGTTGTGTAGCGGGGATTTGTTGCCTATGAAGGCAAGTTATTCGCTTTCGGTGGAAAAGGTGAAGTCTTCGACCAAGATGGACAGGGATGAAGCCTTGATGCTGATGGCCCGCAAATATTTCCAAAGTCGGCAGCCTGCCACGTTGGAAGACTTCGTTTGGTGGTCGGGACTGAACATCAGCGATTGCCGCAGGGGAATGGAGTTGTTGGGCAACGCAATTCACAAGGAGACTTGGAAGGGTAGGGACTTCTATCTCACCGACGATTGCCGCACACGAGGGTTTCGCAGAGGCAAGTTCCATCTGATTCCGCCTTACGACGAGTATCTGATAGGATACAAGAGCCGCGACATCGTTTTGCCACAAGAACATCGGCATAAAGCCCACAACAACAGCGGTATATTCCAGCCTGTTGTCGCCTTTGACGGGGTCATTTGTGGCAACTGGAAACCCTTCAAAGAGGATTTTGAGGTTGATTTCTTCAATAAAGACCATACCGGGGAAGAAGTGCGTGAGGCCTGGCAAGCCTACCGGCGTTTTATAACAAACTAATCAATTGAAATGAGTAACGAAAAGAACCATAAAAGACACTTTCCTCTGTATGCCAAGATTCTCATGGGCATGGGTCTTGGCCTGGCCTTTGGCTTTGTGGCTATTGCCTTGCATTGCGAGGGCTTTGTGCATGACTGGGTGTCGCCATTGGGCACCATCTTCATGCGTCTGTTGAAACTGATTGCCGTGCCGCTGGTGCTGGTGTCGCTTGTGTTGGGCGTGGTCAGCCTGAAGGACATCAAGAGCTTGTCACGCATTGGGCTGAAGACCATCTTGATTTATGTGTGTACCACCATCATTGCGGTGAGTATTGGTCTCACTATGGTAAGCCTGATTAAGCCAGGCGGCCTGTTTCCCAAGGACAGACAGACCGAGTTTGTGGAACGTTACCAGCAGACTGTGACGGAACGTGAGACACAGATGGAACAGGTGAAAGGCGAGTCACCGATGCAATTTATCGTGGAGATTGTCCCTGAAAACATCTTCCAAGCCTTCAGCAGCAACTCACAAATGCTGCAAGTCATCTTCTTCGCCTTGCTGTTTGGCGTGGCTTTGATTTGTGTGGGTCAGTCGAAGACGGCTTCGGTGGCGCGGTTTTTCCAACAGATGAACCTCATCTTGCTCAAAATCATCGACTTCATCATGGCCTTTGCCCCGTTGGGTGTCTTTGCTTTGATGGCGGGATTGATTGTGGACTATGCTGGCGATGTAGGCATCATTTCCGCCTTGGGCATGTATGCCTTGACGGTCGTGCTTGCCTTAGCGGTCATCATTTTATTGATTTATCCCATCATTTTACGCTTATTCACCAAGAAAAAGCTGGGTCAGTTTTTCAAGGCGGTGTTCCCTGTGCAGATGCTGGCCTTCTCGACCAGTTCAAGTGCGGCCACCTTGCCTTTGACGATGGAACGGACGCAGAAATATTTGGGTGTCTCCGAGGAGGTCTCCAGCTTCGTGCTTCCTGTGGGCGTGACCATAAACATGGACGGCACAAGTTGCTATCAGGCCGTGGCGGCGGTGTTTTTGGCTCAAGTGATGGGCCTCGACTTGACATTTGGTCAGATGTTGCTTATCCTGGCCACAGCCACCATCTCCTCCATCGGCACTCCGGGCATCCCCGGAGGCTCCATCGTGATGCTGATGATTGTCCTCGATTCAGTCGGCATCCCGATTGAAGGCTTGGCACTCATCTTGGGCATCGACAGACCCTTGGATATGCTGCGAACAGTGGTCAACGTGACGGGCGACACTACTGTGGCCTGTGTGGTGGATGACAGGTCGTTGTCTTACGCTTAAAGCATAGTCCATTCATAGGTCACTGGTAGGTGAGCGTAGGCAGGCGACTGAAACTAAGGGTTAGGCTGTAGCGAAAGACAATGCAGCTCAAGGAGGGTGGGGAGCTACTTCACTACGACGCCCAAAAACAGGCACTCGAGTCAAAACATCGATTGACTCGAGTCATTCGATGAATTCACTCGAGTGAAGCGAAAAAATGCCCCATGTTATCCATTTTTAAACAGCTTCTAAAAGACCCTTCAATTTGCACTTTTTTTCCGGTTTTTTTTTTGTGTTTTTGCAATCACGGAAAAGACCTCTGGACAGCCCTACCTGTCGGGATGGAATTCCACCTCCTACACCTATCCTGATACATATAATCCAGCTTATTCTTTCGGTACAGCGCACTGTACTTGGATTATCCAACAAGTCACGATTCTCTTTTGCTTTTTTGCGCAAAAAAGTGTTAAGTTAACGCGAGTTCGATATAAGTAATCAAAAGAGAGTCAATTGATTATCGAACAGGTATTCAAGAGATACGATCGGTTTCTTGGGGAAGAAGCAGTAGGCGGCTAATGCGGAGACAGCATTGACGATGAAGTTGTTGAAGGAGCGGTGCCTTGAGTGTTCCAGTTGCGCTATGTTCTTCAGCTCGTCATTGACGGATTCTATCACAGCCCTCTTGCGGAGTAACACCTTGTCCGAGACGCTCATCAGGCAGTTCTTCATGTTGTTCCTCACCTTGGTGATAAGCTGGATACCATCGACAAACAGTTCGTGGAACAGCTCTTTGGATATATAGCCCTTGTCACCGACCAGTTTGCCGTAAATCTCTTTCACGAAGTCCTTGACCTTCAGCGGTTCCCTGTCGTCGACATCCGCAGGGGTGATCATGAAGCTCAGCACTTCGCCCTTCTCGTTGTTGATGAGGTGCGGCTTGAATCCGAAGAACCATCCAACGAACTTGTTGTACGACACGGTCTTGGGGAAAAGGTGGCCCCAATGCCCACGGACATGGTTGAGATAGAAGTGCTTGAGACAGCGGTGTCCACTCATGTGGAAGGCGACCAGTATGGTGATGACCTCAGCGTTAGACATTGATAACATAGCGTGTTCCGTTTTGTTTTTTGCACTACAAATATACGAAAAATACCGCTATGTTATTCTTTTTCAGTCAATTATTTTATTTCGAACTCACGTTAATATAAAAAGAAACAACCTTGAGTGCAAAAAGCACAAGACAAACAGCTTGAGGATGTTAGAACTTTAATATCGGCCCTCGCCAACACTTCTGGTATTCATGAAAAGTCCGTGGTAAATGACGTATTAGCTAAGTTGCTCCCTAACATTTTATTTGAAGAATGCAATCCAGAACTTGATTATGCAGGTGATGTTGACTACGTGGCGAAATTGGGCAATTCTCAGTTTGGCATTCAGGTCAAACTCATCAAGGCGGATGACAATTACGAAGGCCATTCGCGTAGTGGGTGAATACAAGCGAGTTTCAACGAATTTACGGAAAAATGTGGAGGAAAGGTGTTTGTCGTATATAATCGGAAAGGTGAAATGGCTAATACAGAAGTAATCGAAAGCATTCGTAAGGAAATAAGCCGTCTTCAAAGCCTTTAGCTGAAAATAGAGTTTAAAGAATCAATAGACGTAAAAAAAGACAACTGACATGAGAACCCACACAAGCCTTTTTTGTATCAAGAATTAACCCAAGAGCAATTTAATTCTTATCTTTGCACCCTTTAAGTATTGCAACAACTCATCATGCAAAGTTGATGCTTCAACCACCCCAGGTAGTTTTCAGTCGCTCTGATTTTTGGCGCAAAAACACGTAACTGTATAGAATCCAAAATTGTCTATCACTCCACCACAATCTCGTCCATGAAAATCCAGGAGTCGTATCCTGCTCCGGGGTGGCCTTCGGGCAGCACGCCGGGGTTTTTCACCACGATGCGTAGCAGGCGTGTCGATATGGGGATGTCGAACTTCTCACGGAAGATGTAATTGCCTTTGCGGGTCACTTCGGTCGTGATGGGGAAGGTGCCGCGCAGCGTGTAGTCCTTGCCGTTATAGGAACCGTAGACTTCCACCGTGTCGGGTCGCAGGATCCAGTCGTGGGCGTTGACCAAGAATCCGATATCAATCGTGCTGACTTTGCTCCATTTGCCAAGGTCAATCTCGATGTCGGCATCAATGCCGTAGAAGCCCTGCCAATGGCCGTCGGCGTAGTCGTCGCTGCCCATGAGACCGTCCACCAAGGCTGCGTCACCACCACCTGAGTACTCAGGACGGTAGTTGCCTGCCGGACTGTTGAGCTGTTTCAGTCGCCCCATGGCTTTGTGGCACAACAGGTAACGCTCGTTGCACACGGCATCGCCCACGGCGTTGAAACAGGCTGCCTTGACAAGGGTGGAGCGGGTCAGATGGATGGGACTGGCGTAAATGGGGTCGCTTGGCGTAACGTTTTTCCCATCCAAGGTATAGTGGACGGGCTGGTTGTTGTAGAGGGTACGCAAGGCCACGGAGGTATGGCCGGAGGTGTCGGTCACGGGCTCGATGAACGGCTTGTATCCCAAGGTCAGCAGTTCGCGGGCCACGTCATCGTATTTCTTCATGTTGACATCCAGCCAGTAGTGACGGCTCTCGATGTTCCACACGTTGATATAGGTTTGTTTCAGCTTATGCAGCTCGGCGATAAGGCCGCGGATCATTCTTTTGCTTTCGGCGATGTTTTCCTCGCTCGGGTCGTTGTAGGTACGGTAAAGCTGGCAACGGGTCACGTTGCGTTGGGCGCACCAGGTCATGCGGCGCACAGCATAGAGGGCGTTGTCGAAAATGTCGACGTTCTGCTTCAGCGTTTTCCGGTCGGCATCCAAGACCTTGCCTAGTTCTTTCAGGACGTTGATGAGGCTGTCGTTGAGGCTTTGTACTGAGTCGCCGACCAGGGCGGGATAGAAGACGGCCACGGGCTCGGTCATGGCGCTGAACTTGCCGAGGTGGTCGTGCTGGGTGAGCAGCGACAACTGGTCCAAATGCTTCAAAGGCTCCACGTTGAGCGTGCCGAAGTAATGCAGGCTGAAATTCTTTTCTATCTGACGTTGTTTCGCTTCGTTCTTTGCAGCTGCTGGCTCGGTGTTTTTGATAGGGTTCCAGCTCATCTCGGCACCCATGACCAAACCATATATCGCGCAGTTGGTCAGCGATTCGCCAAAGTCGTCCCAGCAGGTATTGATGACCCCGAGGGCGCCGAAGCGGTAGCCGTCGCGACAGAGGTAGGTGATGTTGGCGGGAAAGTCGTAATGCTTGGGCCATACTCGTTCGGAGAGGCTCACCCCTGGGGCGATATAATAGTTGCGGCCTGATGCCACATAGGGTTTGAGGAAATCCTCGAAGTTGTCCAAGGGGACATAGCTCCAAGCAATCAGGGCGATGTCCTTGTCCAAATGCTCGAGAATCTCGGGATGCTTGTCGGCGATGTCGCCCCATATCATCACGCGCTTGCGGTAGGGTCGCAGGATGCGGTTGACGCGGTTGATGTGCTGGTAATAGGCGGTGGTGGCGTCAACGGAATCCACGTAGGGTTGGGCGTAACCTTGACCGAGGCTTTCTGTCTCGTCGCAGTTGATATTAAAATAAGGTGACTTGTATGCCTTTGCCACTTCTTTCAGGTGGTCTTCAAGGAACTTGTAGGTCTCTTCCTTGGCAGGGTTGAGGTTCCATGGGGTGTCGGCCAGGTCGCTGTAGAAGGGGTTGCAAAGTATCTCCTCAAAGTGTCCGAAACATTGTTGGTTGCCCATGATTTGGATGTGGTAAGGCTTGCAGTAGGCTTCCAACTCCTTGATTTCTTCGGTGGTGAAGGCGTCGGTGGGGGCGATGTCGGGATGGCATTGGGTCTTGAAGGTATGTTCGGTATAGAGCGAGAAGGCGTTGAGTTTGTACTCGGCCATCAAAGGGATGATACGTTTCAAGTAGTCCATGCTGACGATGGGGCCTCGGCTGATGTCGTCCTGCCAGGCACGTATCTTGAAGTTAGGCCAGTCGGTAATGGCCATGCAGGGGATGGTGATGCTCTCGCCGGGATGGTCTATGAACGCGGAGCGATACAACTGCTTGAGGCTTTGGGTGGCGTAGAAAAGTCCTGCTGAGGTGGTGGCTTCTAGGCGGATGTAGTTGTGGCTGATGGTCAGCTTGTAGGCTTGGTCTTCGTTTTCGCTGATGCCGATGTGGTCCGTCTTGACCCATTCGATGAAGTGCTTGCCTTTGACGGAGCCTCTCGCAAATTGCAGGCGTTTTCCGCTGATTTGGTCCAGGTCTTGTCTAAGCATCGTGACAATCTGGCTGACTTCGGCATCGACGGCATCGTAGGTCAACACGACGGAGTTGTCCCAGACGAATTGCCCGTTGCGCATCTCCACCTGCTGTGGAGTGGGAAGAATATGGGTGTTTTGCGTCCAGCCACTAATGGTGAAGATGACGCAGATAACGACAACGAGAATGTTTTTCATGGATGTAAGGTTTTTCAATATTTATTGAAACGGGAGCCCCAGCTGTAGGAGAGTTGCAGGGTGAGGTAGAACCAGGGGTTGCGCTGACCGTCCATGATGCGAACCCCTAAGGGGAACCCTTCGGCGACGGCTTTGACATCCAAGGCCTGAACGCGGGTGCGCGACTTGCCAAACTCGAACCGGAGTCCCGCTGAGGCATGAAGTCCGGGCGAGAAACGGATGTGGCCCAGTCCCGTGGTGAAGGGAGCTTTGCCGACTATCTCCGCCCATTGGTCATGCTGGTCGAAGGTCTGCTCCTCCACGATTTGGTCGACCCCGGTGCTGGTGGGGACGTATACGACCACGTAATAATAATAAGGTTTCAGCAAGGCCAAAGAAGCTCCCGCCTCAAAGGTCCAGCTGGTCTCGACGCCGCCCCAGTAGGGCTTGCCGTAGATACGTCGCTCCTCGCCGTAGCCGAAACGCAGCACAAAGACATTGTTGAGTTTGCCGTAGATGTAGGGCCGTATGCTATAGCTCGCCAGGTTGACGCTCTTTATTTCTTTCATGGCGTGCAGCGAGACAACCTCACCTTTCCAATAGGTGGTGCGGTTGATGGTGCGGATGCGACCGGTTTTGAATCCTGCGCCGAAGCCTTGGGTGTGGATGGAGATGTGGGTGGTGGATTGGCGGTTGTAGACGATGCGTTCCTCTATGGGTTTGTCGTCGTTAGCCTGAATGTCAATCTCTTGGGCAGGCAATAAAAAAGCACACGCCACGAATAGCGTGAGCAGGAGGGTGCGTATCATGGGTCTCAAGCGAGCATTCATGGGTGGCTCCTGACACCTTGAGGTGATTAATAGCGTGTCTCTTTCACGTATTTGTTTGATTCGCCGTAGGCAGGGCAGCTTGAATTTGACCTGCAAGAACTCATAAAAATCCCTGATACAAAGGCGATTAACAACGCGATGGCAATTCTTTTCTTCATCTTGATGGTAATTTAGATGGCAAAAATACGTTATTTTTTCCGAATTATTGTCTTATCTTTGCAGAAAAATACAAATGTTGCCCTATGCAAGTCAAGAAACCTGACATCGACCCCAGCTGGTATGAGGTGCTGAAGCCTCAGTTTGAGGCACCTTATTTCGCCGACCTGAAGCAATTCCTCCTCAGCGAGAAGCGGCAGTATGCCGTTTATCCTCCCGGACCGCTTATCTTCAACGCTTTCAACCTTACGCCTTTCGACAAGGTGAAAGTCGTCATTCTGGGGCAAGACCCGTATCATGGACCGGGTCAGGCACATGGCTTGTCGTTCTCGGTACCCGACGGGGTGCCGTTCCCGCCCAGCTTGCAGAATATCTTCAAGGAGCTGCATGACGACCTGGGTGTGCCTATGGCCCGTTCAGGCAATCTGGAGAAATGGGCTCGCGAAGGGGTGCTGTTGCTCAACGCCTCTTTGACGGTAAGGGCAGGCCAAGCGGCTTCGCATTCTCATCATGGGTGGGAGCAATTTACGGATGCTGCTATCCAAGCTCTTTCGGAACGGAGGGAACACCTCGTCTTCCTCCTATGGGGCAACTATGCCATCGCCAAGCAGGCCATGATAGACCCGTTTAAGCATTTGATTTTGAAAACGGTGCATCCCTCGCCGCTTTCGGCCCATCGGGGCTTTTTCGGCTGTCACCATTTCTCGCAAGCGAACCGCTATCTTGAAGAATATGGTATCACTCCAATTGACTGGTCTCTTTAATCTATTCTTGAAATCTGAAATCTTATCTCTGAAATGAAACAAATCGTATTTGCCACCAACAATAAAAACAAACTGTGCGAGATGCGCGAAATCATGGAAGGCCTGTATGAGGTGCTGAGCCTCGACGACATTGGCTGCCATGAAGAGATTATCGAGGATGCCGACACCATTGAAGGCAACGCCAAAATCAAGGCCGACTTTGTCACCAATAAATACCATGTGGACTGCTTTGCCGACGACACGGGATTGGAGGTGGAAGCCCTTGGTGGAGCGCCGGGGGTGTATTCGGCACGCTACGCCGGCGAGCATTGCAGCTATCAGGACAACGTTGATAAGATGCTGGCGGCGATGAAGGGTCAGACGAACCGCAAGGCGGCATTCCGCACGATTATTGCTCTGAACCTTGAGGGTGAGTCGTATTATTTTGAAGGTCGTTGCGACGGACAGATTACCGAAACGCAGCGGGGTGTTGAGGGCTTTGGCTACGACCCCATCTTCCAGCCTGAGGGTTACGACAAGACCTTTGCTGAGTTGGGACACGAGGTGAAAAATGCCATTAGCCATAGGGGAAGGGCTACACAGAAACTGTTGGCGTTTTTGAAGGAGAGAGGGCCTGCACTATGAAAAGAGGGATGATGGTCTTGCTGTTGTTGTGGCTGGCTTTGCCTCTTTCGGTTTTTTTGCAAGAGAAGACGGAACAGGAATACAAAGAGGTTTTCGAAGCGGCGTACAAGGCTTGCCCTGACATTCCTCAAGGCTTGCTGGAAGCCATATCATTCACTAATACCCAATGCCATCATCTGACTGACGACAACTATTTTCACGATGACGCTTATGCCATGCCCCGTTCCTACGGGTTGATGGGCTTGGTGAAGAACGGAAAAGGCTGCTTCCGTGAGAACCTGCATCTTGTGGCCGATTTGTCGGGCTTTCCTGAATCGGAAATCCTTGAGAGCCCTGCGACCAACGTTTTGGCCTACGCCAAGGCTTTTAATTGTTTGGCTATCGAAGCCAAAGCGGATGAAATCAAAGGCTGGTTGGAGGTCGTCCAGCAGCTTTCGGAATTGCCGACAGGGGAGGAGAAGGATGCTTACCCCATGCAGTCGATGCTCTATTCGGTATGTCTTTTCCTGAATGATGCCGAAAAAGCTGAACGTTATGGTTTCGAACAGTTCCATATCGATATGTCTGCCGTCTTTTCCGACTATCTGGATATGCTTACCGCACCCGAGCTGTCCATGACGCGCGAATCAGATTATCCTTCTGCCATTTGGAGCCCGGCTCCGGAGTGCAACTGGGGAACTCGTTCCAAGCAGGTGAGTGCTGTGGTGATTCATTATACGGAAGGCACTTACGCAGGTTGTATCAGTTGGTTCAAGAATTGTGATGCCCATGTCTCTGCACATTATGTGATACGTTCTGCCGATGGTCAGGTCACTCAAATGGTACGCGAGGAGGATATGGCCTGGCATGCCCGTACTGCCAACGGTTATTCCATAGGCATAGAGCATGAAGCCTACGGCAATATTTGGAGTTTTTTTACTGAAGAGATGTACCAATCGTCGGCCAATCTGGTTCGGGATATCTGCTCGCGTTATGCCAGCATCAACGGACACCGCACCTTTTATCGCGACACTTTGGACAACGGTACTTGCCTCAACAACGGATTGCATGACCTTGGTGGTGAAGAGGCTTGCACGAAAATCCGGGGCCACCAACACTATCCTGACCAGTCGCATACCGACCCGGGGCCATACTGGGATTGGAATTATTACTACAAGCTGATCAACGAGGGTACACCAACCCTGGTCTTGGAAGGCGAGGAGGGAAGCCTCAATCATCAGAACTATGGGAGTGATGAGCGCATGATTTGGGTGATTCGTACTCCGGAAGGGTCGAAGGCTCAGTTGGAATTCAGCAGCTTCAAATTGGAAGCTGACTATGATTTCCTTTGGATTTATGACGGCGACAATGTCTATGCCCCGAAAATAGGCAGGTGGAACAGGCATAGTCCGGGCTTGGTGCGGGCTTCCGGCAATGTGATGTGTGTGGAGTTCCGCTCTGATTGCGGAGTCCCCGCTGCGGGATGGGAGGCCAAGTGGTCATCTTTTGGAAATGTCCCGGTAGAGCCGGAAGAAGATGAGACTGAGGAAAGCGTTTTTCCCAATCCCACGAATGGGAAGTTTACGATCTATTCGAAAAATGGGGGCTTCACGGACGTGGCCGTGTATGATATTTATGGGCGAACGATGGTGAAAGCCCGTTTTGTGGAGTCGATAGAGATTGATGCAAGCGATTGGGCTTCTGGGGTGTATATAGTCAATTACGGTATGCCGGTTGCGTTGGGTAATGTGGTCAAGTTGGTGAAGCTATAATCGGGGCAGTAAAACAATAATCGCAGAGAACTTGCGTTCATCTTTTGATTTTTCCTATTTTTGCAACCTATTTCAAACTCGAATGAAAAACAAATCTATCATATTCAAGGCTTTGCTTCTTGCTGTTGCCCTTATCCTGACTGGGTTGGTTAAGGCGCAAGACCCTTGTGAAATCATCTGCAACGTGGAGACGCCTGTTTGCAGCGGTGCTGCTGTGACCCTTAGCGTGCCGGCCAATTATCAGTATACCTATCAGTGGATGCCTGATGGACAGACAACCAACAGTATCACGGTGCATCCTGAGCAAACCACTACCTACAGCGTGACCATTCACGACTTGAATACGGATACGATTGTATGCCAATCCGACCCTTTCACCGTTAATGTGATGCCAAGGTATACTATCGACTTTCGTCAGGTGAAGTTGACATGCAGCAACCGTGAGATGGAAAATGGACGTAATGCCCAGGTTTTGGCTTGGGTTGACCCGCATTCCGAGGTGTATGCGAAGCCTTTTGTCTATCAATGGGATGTCAGCCCGCTTCATATTGCTCCGGGATGCGACTCGTTGGCAATCGGACTGGAAGCCTTCCGTTACTATCATATTAAGGTGACCGACAGCCGCGGTTGCATTCAATGGGACAGCGTTACGTTGAGGGCTTATCCCAATCCCCTGATAGAAATCAGCACCGACCCGGGAGATACGGTTTATCTGCAAAATCCCCATGTCACCTATTCATTTGAGAACACTACGGACACCATACCTGTCAGTAATTTCTATTGGGTGTTGAACACGACCTATAATCTCACTTCTATTGAACAGGAGCCGAGGTTTACTTACGTTGAAACGGGCAACTATTCTACAGAATTAAAGGTCTATAATCCTCAGGGATGCGATACCTCTTATTATAAGACCATCCAGGTGGAGCCTGTTAAACTGAAGATACCTACGGTCTTCACGCCCAACGGCGACGGAATAAATGATTATTTCATCATTGCTTTGGATAACGGCGGTGGCTCGTCTGGTGGAGAGGATAGAGGCTCGCGTGATGAAGGGCTTGAATACGAGAATTACGAACCGCTTAACCGTTACTATGAATCCTCGGATTTGACCATCTTCAACCGCTGGGGACGTGTGGTATTTCACTCCAAAGACTACCAGAATGACTGGGACGGTGGCGGCCTTTCCGACGGCACCTATTTCTATGTGCTGAAGTGCCACGGCCTCAAGCAAGATGCCACCTATCAAGGCTGCGTGATGATTGTAACTGCTCAACGACAAAATAACCCATGAATATGAAACGCCTGTTATCCGTTGTCATCTTGGCTTTTTGCTTACTTACCGCTTGCAACTCCAGCGGCGAGAAAGGAGAGCTCTCGACTGACCTCGTCACCAACCCCAAGTCGGCTACCCAACCTTCCAATAAGCAGCCTGTCATTACCTTCGACAAGACAGAGCATGATTTTGGAGCGATTTTGCAGGGTGAGCGGGTGACCTGTACCTTCCATTTCACCAATACGGGCAATATGCCCCTCATCATCAGCAATGTCAATTCCTCTTGCGGCTGTACGGTGGGGGATTTCTCACGTACACCGGTCGATCCGGGAAAGAGCGGTTCCATCAAGGCGACCTACGACAGCAAAGGCCATCATGGATTCCAGACGCGCACCCTTACTGTTATCAGTAACACCAATCCCAATAAAACTGTGCTTCGTCTCAAAGCCAATGTGAAGACTCCCGATCAGTATTAAATCTTAAATTATAAATTATTAAATTCTTAGAAATGAACAACTTATTTATCCTCTTACAAGAACAAGCCCCACAACAAGGCCAATCCATGTGGTCGAGCCTTGTCTTCATCTTATTGCTCATCGTTGTGTTTTGGCTGTTTTTCATCCGTCCTCAGTCGAAGAAGGCTAAAGAAGAACAAAAGTTCCGCGACGAGTTGAAAAAAGGTGATAAGGTGGTTACCATCGGTGGCTTCCACGGTAAGATTGCTGAGGTGAAGGAGACCACGGTCATGCTATCCATTGCTCCTAACATTGAGGTTGAAATCGAGAAGACAGCCCTTGTCAAGGACGGCACGTCGGTAGGCCAGGCGCGATAAGCCATGAACAACCGACCCATATTAACTTTCCTGGTTTTTGTTGTCATCTCAGCGGCAGCATGGCTGGTGGTGAAACTGTCGGAGAATTATACGACACAGGCTCAATTCCGTCTGCGTATTGAAGAAGTGCCTGCCGACAGATGGCTTTCATCGCCGGAACAGAACGTCAATTTCTCGATGACGACCAACGGGTTTCACACCTTGCGCTACAAGATGATGCGTGAGCAGAAACGTGTGGTCGGTCTGTCGTTGACGGAAGTGCCCTATCGCTTTGAGAATGGAACGACCTACTCGTTCAGCAGCTCGTATGTGGCCGAACAGGTGGCCGAGATGCTGGGGGTGAACGTCAATGATTTGACGATGAATGATTCCAAGGTTTTTGTCAATATGGATCCTTTGATGTCGAAACTGGTGCCCGTAACGCTTCGGAGCGACATCCGCCCTCAACGACAGTTTGAGGTGTATGGTATCCCTGTACTTGACCCTGCAACGGTAACCGTCTATGGTCCGGAGGCCACAATAGACACCTTGAAATCTGTATCAACCCAATGGCTCACTAAAGCCAACGTCAATGCCGGTTTTACCGAAACGGTGGCTTTGGACCTCTTGGACGGCCAAATCCAGTCTGAGGTGAAAACCGTTAGGGCGACGGTACGAGTTGAGAAGTTCACGGAGACGGATATTCAGGTGCCTCTGACCCATCCCGATTCACTCCACGTGCGGTTCTTCCCCGATGTGGTAACCGTGAAATGCCATGTGTCTCTTAAGGATTACAATGGACTGACCCCTGATATGTTTCGCGTTGAAGTAGACAAAGGGCAGCTTGAGGCACTTCAGCCTTTATTAGACTTGTCATTGACGGCTTGGCCACCTTATGTCCAAGTTCTTAACGTCACTCCCGAAAAAGTGGAGTACCTTATCGTGCAATGAAAAAGATAGGTCTTACCGGTAATATTGGCTCAGGTAAGTCTTGGGTCAGCCAGCTTTTTCAGCATATTGACATCCCTGTGTTCAACAGCGACGAGGAGGCTAAGCGGCTATATGATCGCGATGATATTCGCGAAGCCATGAAAGCACGGTTCGGAGCGGATGTGTATTTCGACGACAATCAGGTGAATCGTAAGCGCGTGGCTGAAATCATCTTCAATGATGCCGAGGCCATGCATGACGTTGAGCTGATGCTTTATCCTGTCCTTAATGCCTGGTTTGATGAATGGGCTGAACAGCAGAAGTCGCCCTACGTCCTTTATGAGTCAGCCATTATCTTTGAAAAAGGTCTATCCGAGCGTTTCGATGCCGTCATCTTGGTGTCGGCCTCCGAGCAGACCCGATTGCGCCGTGTCATGTTGCGTGACCATTGCGACGAAGAAACGGTTCGTGAGCGTATGGAAGCCCAATGGACTGAAAAAGAGAAACGTGAGAACGCGGACTTCATCATCGAACACGACAATGATGACGAAGATGATTACCTTCTTGAGCAGGTGCTGAATATCCATGAGACCCTGCTTGCACAGCGCAAGTTCCACTTTTTTTCAAAAAAATGAAAAAAACGCTTGCGCGTATCTAAAAATGTTGTACTTTTGCACCCGCATTCGGAAGTGAATGATGTCGAGTGGTGTAATGGCAGCACTGCAGATTTTGGTTCTGCCTGTCAAGGTTCGAATCCTTGCTCGACAACTTGAGGTGGAAGAAGACCTGCTACTTTAAGTAACGGGTCTTTTTGTTATAACAATAAGCAGAATCGCAGATGATTACAAAAGACACGATAACGACATTGATGAATGAGGCGCTGGCTGGCAGCGACCGCTTTCTGGTTGAGGTGAAGGTGAAGCCCAATAACGTCATTGAAGTGTATGTCGACTCAGACACGGCGATTACCATTGACGACTGCGTGGGACTCACCCGTTTTATTGAAAGCAAGCTGGATCGTGATGTTGAAGACTATGAGTTAAGTGTGCTGTCGTGGGGGCTTTCAGGGGCCTTGAAGATGGATCGCCAACTTCAGAAGTATGTTGGGAAGGATGTAGAGGTGAAGACGAAGGAGTTGGGCAAGATACAAGGAAAACTGGTCGGCTTTGACGAAGAGAACATCGAGTTTCAACCCACCCCCAAAAAAACTTCCAAAAAGAAAAACGCCGAGCCACAGGCCAATTTGGTTTTGGCCCGAAAAACCACAGAAATCAAGCCCGCCATCATCTTTTGACGGTCATGCGATTACAATTCAACGATAAAACAATCAACAATTAAACAATACATAAATGGACAACTACAAATTAGTCGAAACGTTTTCCGAATTCAAGGACTTCAAAAACATTGACCGCGAGGCCTTGATGCGTATTATCGAAGATGTGTTTAGAGGCATGCTTGACAAGAAATTCAACGCCAACACAGAAGAGTTTATTGACATTATTGTTAATGTTGACAAAGGTGACTTTGAGATTTATCATAACCGCACCGTTGTGGAAGACGATGAGTTGAAAGACCCTGCACGTGAAATCAAGCTTTCCGATGCCATCAAGATTGAGCCAGACTTTGAGGTTGGTGATGACGTGAGTGAGGTGCTGAAGATTGAGACTTTTGGCCGTCGTGACATTCTTGCCCTTCGTCAGAATCTGCAGGCCAAAGTGCTCGAGTACGAGAAGGAAAACATTTTCCAAAAATATAAGGATAAGGTGGGAGAAATCATCACAGCCGAGGTTACCCACGTTTGGAAACGTGAACTTATCGCCGTCGATGATGAAGGTATTGAGTTGACCCTGCCTCGTGCTGAGCAGATTCCTGAAGACCAATATAAGAAAGGTGATTCGGTGCGTGCCATCGTCAAGAGTGTCGAAAATGTCAACGGTTCACCTGTGGTTGTTCTGTCGCGTACCTCCGAAATCTTCCTGCAACGCCTTTTGGAAGCCGAGGTGCCTGAGATTTATGATGGCCTTGTTACGGTCAAGAAGATTGTCCGCGAACCCGGCCAACGTGCCAAGATTGCCGTGGAGAGTTATGATGACCGCATCGACCCCGTTGGTGCCTGTGTCGGCATGAAAGGGTCGCGAATCCACGGCATCGTCCGCGAATTGCGCAATGAGAATATTGACGTTATCAACTGGACGACAAATCCGCAGTTGTTCATCCAACGTGCCCTGAGTCCGGCCAAAATCACCGAAATCCGCATCAACGACGACAACACAATGGCAAACGTCTATATGGAGAACGACCAAATCAGCCTTGCTATTGGTAAAGGCGGTTATAACATTAAGCTTGCCGGTCGTTTGACAGGCTACGAGATTGATGTGTATCGTAACAGCGAAGCCAATATCGACGAGGAAGATGTTGACCTGCAGGAGTTCTCGGATGAAATCGATCAATGGGTCATTGACTCGCTTGTCAAGATGGGCTGCGATACAGCCAAGAATGTGCTTTCCTATACTCCTGAAGAGGTGGCGAATCGCGCCGATCTTGAAATGGATACCGTCGAAGAGGTGTTCCGTATCCTAAAGTCTGAATTTGAACAAGATGCCGAATGATGCCGAGGCATTATGAATTAACAATAAACGAGAAACAAAGAGAAAGAAACTATGTCCGAAGAAGCTAACACTACCATTCGATTGTCGAAAGCGGCAAAAGAATTCAATGTGGGCGTGTCGACTATCCGCGATTTCCTTGCCAAGAAGGGATTACAGGTAGACTCATCGCCCAATGCAAAGCTCACGGCGGAGATGTATGATCTGATCGTGAAGGAATATCAGGGCGAGAAGGATGTGAAAAATGAGGCCAAGAAATTGGGCAACATCACATACAAGGGAGGGTCTGTTTCCGTTGATTCGGCATCCTCGTCATCAGTAAAACAGGAAAACAATGAGGTGGAGGAGGTCATTATTCGCTCCACCACGATGTCGCCTATCATCACCGATAAGCCGCGTGTCGTGGAAGAAACCCAAGTTGAGGGAACCTCACAGCCGGTCGTGTCAAATACGGTTGACTCTAACCCCGCAGAACCTGCCGCTGAGGTAAAGGTTGAAGAAAAGCCGCAAGAGCAGAAAACCCCTGAAACTAATCCTTTTGAAGGAACATCGCTGAAAGTGTTGGGGAAAATTGATCTTGACAGCTTGAACACTAAAACCCATCCTGAGAAAAAAGGTAAGGATCAACCCAAAAAAGAGCAAAAGCCTGAGCCAAAACCGCGTCCTGAGAAACAGCACTCTGAGAAGCAACAGCCTGAGAAGCAACAGCCTGAGAAGCAACAGCCCGAGAAGCAACAGCCCGAGAAACAGCAGCCCGAGAAACAGCAGCCCGAGAAACAGCAGCCTGACAAGCAACAGTCTGAGAAGAAACAGCCTGAGAAGCAACAGCCTGAGAAGCAACAGCCGAAACAGCCTTCAGAGGTGAAGCAGCAACAGCCTAAGGCTCAGCCTAAACCACAAAATAAACAGCAACCCAATCCGCAGTCTCAACCCAAAGTTCAGGAGAAACCGCAATCTAAACAAGAAATTACTGTTGAGAAAAAAGAACAGTTACCTTCTGAGCCGAGATTCATCAAGACGGAAGTCCAGAAGTTGGAAGGTCCCAAAATATTGGATAAGATAGAACTGCCGGATGAAAAGAACCGTACCAAGGCTAATCCTGAGCGTAAACGTAAGCGTAAACGTATCAGTGGCAAGCCGGAAGGTTCGTCTGAGAACCCCGTTGATCCCAATGCCAAGCAACAGGGACAAGGCAAAGGCCAGAAACAGGATAAGCAGAAACAACAAGGGGGTGGAAACGATAACAAGAAAGGTCAGAAGGATGCCCCAAAGCCTTCGAAGAAAGACCGTAATCGCCAAAACAAACGCGAGGAAAAAGTTGAGCTGAGCGATGAGGAAATCTCGAAGCAGATTAAGGATACCCTCGCCCGCTTGTCACCCATGGGCAAATCTAAGACTTCTAAACACCGTCGTGAGAAACGCCAGCAGGTTGCAGGCAGCATGATGGAGGAGATGATGCGTCAGGAAGAGGAAAAGAAGGTGCTGAAAGTTACGGAGTTTGTTACCGCCAACGAATTGGCTACGATGATGAATGTACCTGTGGTCAAGGTTATCGGTACCTGCATGAGTTTGGGTATGCCCGTATCCATCAATCAACGTCTCGATGCTGAAGCCTTGTCGGTGGTTGCCGAAGAATTTGGATTCCAAGTTGATTTTGTCAGTGCCGAAGTGCAGGAGGCCATCGCCGAGACCGAAGAGAAGGATAAAAATGAGGACATGGTGCCTCGTGCTCCTGTGGTCACGGTCATGGGTCACGTCGACCACGGTAAGACCAAGCTGCTCGACTACATCCGTAATACCAACGTTGTGGCGGGTGAAGCTGGTGGTATCACGCAGCATATCGGTGCTTATGAGGTTACTACGGAAAGTGGTCGTAAGATTACCTTCTTGGACACCCCTGGTCACGAAGCCTTTACCGCTATGCGTGCTCGTGGTGCGAAGATTACCGACGTCGCCATCATCGTTATTGCAACTGACGATAATGTGATGCCTCAGACTGTGGAAGCCATTAACCACGCTCAGGCCGCAGGTGTGCCTATTGTTTTCGCTCTGAATAAAATTGATAAGCCTACAGCACAGCCCGATCGTATCCGCGAACAACTCGCCAAGATGAATATTCTGGTGGAGAGCTGGGGCGGCAAATATCAGGAACAGGAAATCGCAGCTAAGCTTGGTACCAATGTTGATGCCTTGTTGGAAAAGGTGTTGCTTGAGGCTGAGTTCTTGGACTTGAAGGCCAACCCGAAGCGTTTAGCCAAAGGCACGGTCATTGAATCGGCTTTGGATAAGGGCAGAGGCTATGTAGCCAAGATTTTGGTGCAAAACGGCACGCTACATATTGGAGATATGGTGTTGGCAGGCACTACATACGGTAAAGTGAAGGCGATGTTCGACGACCATAACAAGCAAGTGAAGGAAGCAGGTCCTTCGACCCCTGTACTGTTGCTTGGACTGAATGGCGCCCCCATGCCCGGCGACGGATTCAATGTGATGACTGATGAACGTGAGGTGAAAGCCATTGCCAACCGCCGCGAGCAACTGCAACGCGAACAGACACGCCGTACCAGCCCGCATATCACTCTGGATGAGATTGGTAGACGTATTGCTATCGGTGACTTTAAGGAACTGAACATTATTGTCAAGGCCGATGTGGACGGCTCGGTTGAAGCCTTGGCTGATAGCTTGTTGAAACTCTCCACTGAAGAAGTCCAGGTGAATGTGATTCATAAGTCGGTGGGTGCCATCAGCGAGTCTGATATCATGCTGGCTTCAGCTTCCAATGCCGTCATTGTGGGCTTCAATGTGCGTCCGACGGCGCAAGCCCGAAAGATGGCCGAACAGGAGAAGATTGATATTCGTCTCTATTCCATCATCTACACAGCCATTGAAGAAATCAAGGCCGCTATTGAGGGTATGTTGGCTCCCGAGATTGAGGAAGTGGTCACCTGCAACTTGGAAATCCGTGAAACCTTCAAGATCAGCAAGGTCGGTACCATTGCTGGCTGTATGGTCTTGGACGGTAAGGTAACCCGTAACACAAAGATTCGTGTTATCCGCGATGGTATCGTGGTTTACACGGGTACTTTGGGCTCCTTGAAACGTTACAAGGATGATGTGAAAGAGGTTGCTGCCGGTATGGATTGCGGCTTGAATATTGAGAACTTCAACGATATTAAGGTCGGCGATATTATCGAGGGCTATACCGAGAAGGAAGTGGCTCGCAAGTTATAAGATTTGCAGTCTATGGATATTGAGGACAAGACGGAATTGGAAGGCGGCATGCTGAACGAAGTATCGCAAGATGAGACTTTGGATGGCGTGCAGGATGCACAGGCTCAAGAGGATGAGTATCATGTGATACCCTTGAAGGGCATGTTCGAGAACTGGTTTCTCGACTATGCCTCCTATGTCATCTTGGAGCGTGCGGTACCAGCCATTGAGGATGGCTTGAAGCCTGTGCAGCGCCGTATCCTGCATTCGATGGACGAACTCGATGACGGACGCTTCAATAAGGTGGCCAACATTGTGGGTAACACGATGAAATATCACCCGCATGGCGATGCCTCCATTGGGGATGCATTGGTCCAACTTGCCCAGAAAGACCTTTTGATAGACAAACAGGGTAACTTCGGCAATATCCTCACCGGCGATGATGCGGCAGCTCCGCGTTACATCGAGGCCCGCCTTTCGAAGTTTGCCAAGGAAGTCGTCTTTAACCATAAGACTACAGATTGGACTCGGTCATACGATAACCGCAATCCTGAGCCCGTCTCATTGCCTGTAAAGTTCCCGTTGCTCTTGGCGCAAGGTACCGAAGGTATCGCTGTGGGTTTGGCTTCCAAATTCCTGCCTCATAACTTCAACGAGTTGATAGATGCTTCTATTGCCTACCTGCGCGACGAGCCTTTCACGCTCTATCCCGATTTTCAGACGGGTGGCTTAATGGATGTCACCAACTACAATGACGGTCTGCGAGGCGGTAAGGTGCGCATTCGGGCCAGAATAAGCCAACAGGACAAGAAAACACTTGTGATTAGCGAGATACCCTACGGCACCACAACAGGAAGCGTTATTGAAAGCATCATCAAGTGCAACGACAAGGGCAAAATCAAAATCAAGAAGATTGACGATAATACCGCAGCACAATGTGAAATTGTGATTTACTTGAATCCTGGGGTTTCGCCTGACCAGACCATAGATGCCCTCTATGCCTTTACCGATTGCGAGGTGTCCATATCGCCCAACGCCTGCGTCATCGTCAACCAGCACCCGGCCTTCATGGGGGTGAGTGAGATATTGAAACTCAGCACCGACCGCACGATGGAACTGCTCAGCTGGGAACTCCGTATTCTCATTGAGGAATTGGAGAACAGCTGGCATTGGATTTCGTTGGAGAAGATTTTCT
>CAMYYB010000028.1 GCA_947303335.1 uncultured Bacteroidales bacterium
ACTTCCCCAACCCGTCGTTTTTCTTCAAATATTTCAAGAAACACACGGGGATGACACCAAATCAATATCGGAATAGTTGATTATATCGCTAAAAATCAGCCAAATACCACCTTGCAGCGACACACTTCCACCTGATTCTTGGTCTCGCCTTCCGTCTTGACCAAACGCACACAATATTCATTTTCAGCGGTTGGCTCACGATAGAAACGCAACGCATCGCCTTGGTGTGTTTCGGCGACATAGGCAATCTCAAAGCGTTTAATCCGATGCTCGCGATACCAGGCAATGTCCCACAGGTCAAGCACATGCTCGATGTATTTCACCGAGTTGACGTGTCCGTTGATGTCGATGTCGTTGTAATTAATATCGATATTGCGCACAAAATCAGCGTTTTCCGACATTTTCACGCGACTGCTCTTTTCAATCGGACAAGGCTTGTCGGTTACAATCCAGTTGTTGATGGCGCCGTTGTCGATGGCGTAGATGTCGGTGGGCTGGCGCGATTCAGTGTCAATCATGGCCCAGATAGAGCGACCGTAGCCGTAGACGCGGCCCTTGCCGTCCGACACGCGGAAATTGCGGCTGGTGAAGTAACGCATGGCACTCTCCACCCAAGTCTCCACCGTGTAGCGTTCATGCTGTCCAGGCATCTCCTCCATCTCGATGGCGAGCCTCGAAAGCACCCACGAGCGCTTAATGGTCATCAGGTATTTCATCCCAAAGCCTCTGTCGGTGGAATGAAAGTCGGCGGCGTTGAGCATCTGGTTGCCAAGATGCCCCAAGAACATCCTTCCAGAAAAGTCGCAGTGGAAGGGTTCGGCTATGAATTCGTATGTTCCAGTCTTATCCATAACTATGAAATTCTTACACGTGGGTCGATGAAGCCATAGATGATGTCGACGATGATATTCACGATAATCAGCATGACGGCAATGAGCAGCACCGCACCCATGATGACGGGGAAATCGTATTTGTCCAAAGCATCGACCACCACCACGCCGATACCTTTCCAGTCGAAGACGTACTCCACGAAGACGGCACCCGCCAGCAACGAGGCGAACCAACCCGACACCGCGGTAACCACTGGGTTCAAGGCGTTGCGCAGGGCGTGGATGCAGATGACGCGGAAGGGCTTCAAGCCTTTGGCCCGCGCCGTGCGGACATAGTCCATGGACATGGCTTCCAGCAAGGAGGTTCGGGTCAGCTCGGTCACTACGGCCAAGGGACGCATCCCCAAAGTCAGGGCGGGAAGGATGAGGTTGCGCAGGCTGAGAAACTCTCCCCTGCCGTACTCATCGACGGTGTAAAGGCTGCCCGTCATGCTCAGGCCCGTATAGTGCTCCAACAGGAAACCGAAGACCCAGGCCATCAGGATGGCGGCGAAAAACGAGGGCAACGACATTCCTATTGTGGTGATGAACAGCGTCAGTTTGTTGAGAAAGTTGGTGTTGACCACAGCGGTCAAGAGGCCGATGACCAGCCCCAGCACCAGGGCAATGGAGATAGACACGAAAGCCAGCAGCAGCGTGTTCGGGAAGGCCTCGCCCAAGATGTCGGAGACCTTGCGCTTGCTCTGGTACGACATCCGCATATAGGGCGCTTTCAGCACAACGGCGGTTGAGCCCCAAGTGGCGATTCGGGCATAACGCCCAATCTTCTCCAGTTTCTGCTCGCCTTGCGCTATATTATAAAAGGAGAGTGGCACCAAATCGTTCAGATAGTCGATGTACTGCTTCCCGAGGCTCTGGTTCATGCCGAGCTCCTCGCGGATGGCGTTCACCGACTCTTGGTCGGCACGCTGTCCGAGCATCATCTGGACGGGGTCACCGGGGAGGATGTTGAAGAGCATGAACACCAGCGTCGCGACGCCCCAAAGCACCGCGATACCGTACAACAGTTTCCTGACGATGTATGCCCCCATAGTTTAGCCCTTATTCAACAAAAAGTTTATCCAGTTTCTTCCCCTGCGGGAAGTCGATGGCACTCCATTTGTCTTTCACCAAGCCGTTGTCCAACCATATCAGTCCGGGATTGAAGCGCACAATCGTCTTGATTTCCAAGGCATCGCCGTAATATACTTCGTAGAGGAAGTCATGCTTCTCGCGCAGCCGCTCCACCGTTTCCGGCTCGTCGGCCACAGCCCACACCACTGTATAATCATGCTGTTCGGAGGCCTCAGTGATGCTCCGTATCTTCTCCCATTCCTCTTCGGTCACCTTCGACAGGTCGTGCGAGGTGAACATCAGCAGGTTCTCCGTGCTGAGAATCATGTCGGTGACGTCGTTGCCGTCCTCGTCCAAGGCGGAGAAGCCGAGGTAGTCGGCGCCGCCTTCGGTGCGCTGGTCGACAAACTCCCATTGGCTCATCCACACCGAGTCGTTCCAAGGATAGTTGGGCGAGAGGTATTCCTGCGTCTCCCCCGTTGCCTTGTTGCGGTAGGTCAGATAGATGCGCGTCTCTTCCACAGGTTCGGCGTTCATCTGCCTGCCCACCTTCCAGCTCATGAAGTCGACGACGGGCAGGTGGCGGTAGTTGTAAATCTGGAAGCCCATGAACACCAAGGCATAGAAGAAACCGATGACGAACTGCCCGCGCCAGGTGAGGCGGTTTATCAGCCGCCTGTTGTTCAGTATCAGCGGGAGCAGCACCGCATCGATGACGAGGTTCTTGTAGAAGGTCTGCCAGTTGCTCATCTTGATGGCCGTGCCGAAGCAGCCGCAGTCGGGCACCAGGTCGTAGAGCGCGTCGAACAGGGTCGTCGCGGTGAAGAATATCATTAATAAGGTGGCACCCAGCACCGCCAATCGCGGGAAGATATTCGTGATTAAACAGATGCCGACAATGAACTCCGCCAGAATCATCAGCATGGCCAAAACCAAGGCGAAGTCGTTGAGCCAAGTGATTCCGTAGACGGTAAAGTAATCCAGCATCTTGTACTTCGTGCCGAGGGGGTCGACGCCCTTGGTGAAACTACTGAAAATGAAGAGGGCACCGACCAGCAGGCGACAGACGACCAATACCCTGTAATACTTAGCTTCGCTCGTAATGTCGCGACGCGCCGATGCGCCGGCAAAGGCAGCCAGCAGCATATTGCCCAGCAGCACCATCAGGAACCACAGCGAATACTGAGGCAGGAAATAAATGCCCACCGCCGAGGCTAAGGCCACCGCGATGCTCAACCAACTCAAAAAGATAACCGACTTTTTCATCATTTCTTCCCCTCCGACAGCAAAATGAGCGCGAACACCGCGTAGTTAATCATATCGTAGTAGTTGGCATCGAGGCCTTCGCTGACGAGGGTCTTGCCCCCGTGGTCCTCGATGCTCTTGGTGCGCAGCACCTTGCTCATGATGAGGTCGGTGATGGAGCTGACGCGCATGTCGCGCCAGGCCTCGCTGTAGTCGTGGTTCTTGCGGGTCATCAGCTCATAGGCTTCGTTGGTCACCTTATCATACAACTCCGTTGCCTCCTCAGCCGTCAGGTCGGGCTGGTCGACCACGCCGAGTTGCAGCTGAATGACACCCATCGCCGCATAGTTGACAATGCCGATAAACTCAGGCTCAACGCCTTCGTCCACCAAACGCTCGGCAGCGGTCTGCAGGGTTCTGATTCGCTTGACCTTGATAAAAATCTGGTCGGTAATCGAGGGGGTGCGCAGGATGCGCCAAGCTGGGCCGTAGTCCTTCATCTTGTCGACGAACAAGGCGCGGCATTGTGACAAGACGCTGTGAAATTGGGTGTTGGTATCTTTCGTTGGCATGATACTTCAAAATTAGTAAGAAAAGACTTATGACAACAATTCCAATATTGTCTCAAAATCGACAATCTTCGTTTGGTTGTATTCTTTCAATTCCAGTAAGTCGGAATCACCAGATACAAGGTAATCCGCTTTGACCGTTTCAGATAATGACAACAGATAGACATCTTTCGGATCACGGACAGGAAATGTTTCAAGCGTTGCTATTGCGCCATGATGACAGACAGAAACCATCAGCTGATGGACACGTTCTATCTGCTGCACATCCACATACTTCAAAATCTTAGGGCGATGTGCCACATTCAAATACTCCCTTTCCAACTCATCACAATAATAGATTTCCACATCCCGGCGGCTAAAAGCAGAACGCAAAGCCGCAAGTCGTTTACCAATAAGGAATGAAATCCAAATGTTATTGTCAAAGATAATCCTCATAAAGCGTAACGTACGGCGTTGATTTCCTGCTGAATCTCTTCATCAGTAAGTGGCGCATCAAGCGGTGCATTTTGCAGTATCTCGTCAATAAGGCGGTTTGCTTTGCTTTCGTCCTCAACTGCTTCACGAACCAACGAGCCACTCAGCCTGGCAATCAAAGCCAGTTTTACTTCTGCACTCAGATTCTTTAATAGCTCCCAATAATTATTGGTCTCTTTTTCCAAAACTGCTGATGTCATTTCTTTTTCGTATTAGTTTCGCCTGCAAAAATAAAGAAATTCCGCAATATGTCATGAGGTTTTTTTAATTCACGCTGATGGAGTTGCCAATGCGGACACACTAAACCTTCTGCGCCTGCTTGTTGTGGGCGAACTGCTTGCTGAACTTGATGCCCATCGTCGCCCCTAGCGTCCAAGTGAGTCGGTCAGCCGTCAGGTCGCTCTCCTCGGCCACCGTGCGGATGGGGACTTTGGGGTCTAGGGCATGGGCGGCTGTGGTCTCTCTAAAGATGTCCTCGTCGGTCACCGAGCCGCTCACCTTGGGGTAGATGGTCACCATCTTGGTGCCTCTCGAGTCGGCCAGGGTGATGCGGTTGCTCTCCAGCACCTCTTCAGCCACCACCTCGGCGATAGCGGCAATGATGGCCTGCACCTCGTAGCTTTTGAAACCCGTGCGGGCTTGGATGCGGTCGGCCAGGTCCTCGTTGGTGAGGTCGGAATTGATGACTGCGTCAGCATAGAAGCTGTGGCTCCCGGGCATGTTCCCCGTGGCAATGTATTCGCGGCAACGCCATTTCGTTTTCGACATATTCCAAGTGTTTTGATATTAAACAGTTAAGTTAGTTTCCAAAGAACCTCCTGACAGTAATGTAAATTTACCCTAGGTAAGTATTTAATCTTACCTAGTAAAGTATAGCTAACTTACCTAGGTAAGTCTACAGAAGTTACCTAGGTAATTATATATAAGATATCTAGGTAAGTTTACCACTATCAGTAGACTCGGCAAAGATAGACAATTAATACAAACAAAGGAGATGATTTGGAAACATATTCCAAAAAATCACTCTTCCGCCAAATAAGTCCCCACATGGTTGATGCAAAGCGTGCCTTTGAAGACGCGAAACCTGATTCTCAGCTTCTCGGCTTTCACTGTTGGGAAGCGCACAAGGCGCTTGTAGCCTATGGTGGTCAGCGGCTCGCCGGTCTCAATGGGGAGCCACTTGCCTTTGGCGTAATAATCGAGGCTGAACGACTCGACATTCTGCCCCAAGGGGATGTACTCCTGCAGCATCAGGCGGTTGAAGTCGGTGGCTTGGGGGAACTCGAAGACGAGCTCAGCCTGCTGCACGCCGTCGTCGGTGGCCCAGTAGTGGGTGTATTCGTCGCTCAGCACGTTCATGGCCTTGAAGCGCTGGCCTCTGGTATGGCTCGCCGTCACCTTGCAGTCCTTCAGCAGGTTGTCGCGGAAATCCCTTTGCAGCTTTTGGTACCACTGCACGGCGTTGGCCGAGTCGATGGCGGGAATCTTGCCCTCCAAGTTCACCGGGAAGTTGAGCAGCAGGTTCGTATTGTGACCGACGCTGTTATAATAAAGGTCGGTGAGTTGCTCCACGGTCTTCACTTTGTCGTCCTCGCTCGCATGATAGAACCATCCGGGGCGTATCGACACATCCACCTCGGCGGGCAGCCAGGCCTCGCCGTCGCGGAAGCCCCGTTTCAGGTTCTTCTCGTCGTTAAGCGCCTCGAAGTCCGTCTTGTACATGCACCATTGCGTGGCATCAGCGACACCCTTTTCGTTGCCAATCCAGCGCAGCGTGGGTACCGTGCCACCGAAGATAGCTGCCTCGGGGCTGTATTTCCACACGATGTCGCGGGCTTTTTCGTAGTCGTAGTAATGCTCCGCCACGATGGCCCGTGCCTCGTCAGCACCGCCGTACCAGCCTGTGCCCCCATTGGCACCGTCGAACCAAAACTCGAACAGCGGCCCATAGTGGCTTACCAGTTCCTCAATCTGCCGGTGATAGACCTCCACATAGCCCGGATAGCCATAGTCAGCCTGATGTCGGTCCCAAGGCGAGAGATACAGCCCGAACTTCAGCCCGTGCTTCTTGCAGGCCTCGGAGAGCTCCTTCACCAAGTCTCCCCCACCTTTATTATAATATGTGTTGCGGATGCAGTAGTCGGTGGTCTCGGTCGGCCAGAGGCAGAAGCCGTCGTGATGCTTGGCGGTGAGTATCACGCCCTTCATGCCGCAGGCTTTCAAGGTCAGCACCCACTGCTCGCAGTCAAGGACAGGAGGATTGAAGGTATGGGAAGGTGTGTCGCCGTAGCCCCATTCCATATCATTGAAGGTGTTCAGCCCGAAGTGGATGAAGGCATACGTCTCTAACTGCTGCCACTCCAACTGCTGCCGCGAAGGAACGGGACAGCTCAGCTCAGGACGCGGGGTGCAGGAGGCTGCAAAAAGAACGATGATGATAAGCCAGAAGGGGCTGCGCAAGGAGTTGGGAAGACGAGAAATCATTTCAATCAAGGTTTAAAACATGAGGCATTGGGAGGCCAAACGGAAGCCGTCGGCTTTTGAAAACTTTGCCAAAGATAAAAAAAATGTTCATGCAATCGTTTTTTTTCCTAATTTGCGCCCAAATTAAAAGACACCATGAATACAGACGAACTGAAATCCATCTTCCTGCAACGCTTTGGGAACGAGGGCGTTGTTTACACTTCACCGGGTCGCGTCAACCTCATCGGCGAACACACTGACTATAACGGAGGCTACGTCTTCCCGGGAGCTATAGACAAAGGTATCTACGCCTGCATCCGCCTGAACGGGACGGACAAAGTGCGTGCCTGCTCCATCGACAAGGAGAACGACTACCGCGAATTTGGGCTGAACGAGGAAGACTGCCCCAACATACACTGGGCCAAGTATATCTTCGGCGTGTGCCGCGAAATACAGAAGCGTGGCTACAAGCTCCAGGGCTTCGACACCGTGTTTTACGGCAATGTGCCTATCGGTGCAGGCATGTCGTCGTCGGCAGCCTTGGAAAGCACCTACGCCTTTGCACTCAACGAGCTGCTGAACCTGGGCATCGACAAGTTTGAGCTGGCGCGTATCGGACAAGCCACCGAGCATAACTACGTCGGCGTGAAGTGCGGCATCATGGACCAGTTCGCCTCGCTCTTCGGCAAGGAGGGTCACCTGATGCGCCTCAACTGCGCCACGATGGAGTTTGAGTACTTCCCCTTCAATCCCAAGGGCTACAAGGTGGTGCTATTGGACACCGTTGTGAAACACGAGCTGGCCTCGTCGGCCTACAACCGTCGCCGCGAGTCGTGCGAGAACGCCTGCGCCCATATCGCCAAGAAGCATCCCGAAGTGAAATACCTGAGCGACGCGACGATGACCATGTTAGACGAAGTGAAAAACGAGATTTCTGCCGAGGATTACATGAGGGCGGAATACGTAATAGGAGAAAAGCAGCGTGTCCTCGACGTGTGCGACGCCTTGGAAAAAGGCGACTACGAGACCGTCGGCGACCGGATGTACGGCACGCATTACGGTATGAGTAAACTCTACGAGGTAAGCTGTGAAGAGCTGGACTATCTGAACGACATCGCCAAGCAGTGCGGCGTGACAGGGTCCCGCGTGATGGGTGGCGGCTTTGGAGGATGCACCATCAACCTCGTCAAAGAAGAGCTTTACGATAAGTTCATCGCAACGGCAAAGGAGAAATTCGCCGCCAAATTCGGCCACGAACCCAAGGTTTATGATGTCGTGATTTCCAATGGCGCGAGAAGATTGTAATTCCGACCCAAAACAATTCAACAATTCAACAATTCAACAATTCAACAATTCAACAATTCAACATACAATGAAACCCACATTATTAGTATTAGCAGCAGGTATGGGCTCGCGTTACGGAGCCCTGAAGCAGATGGACGGCGTAGGTCCCAACAACGAAGCCATCCTCGATTACTCCATCTATGACGCCAAGCGCGCCGGTTTCGGCAAGGTCGTTTTCGTTATCCGCGAAGACTTCGCCGAGGCTTTCAAGAAAGTCAACAACACGGAGAAATTCGGCATCCCCGTCGAGTATGTCTACCAGTCGCTGGATAAATTGCCAGAAGGCTTTAGCGTTCCCGAAGGCCGTGTAAAGCCCTGGGGCACTTGCCACGCCGTGCTGATGGCCAAGGACGTGATTCACGAACCCTTTGCCGCTATTAACGCCGACGACTTCTACGGTAAGGAAGCCTACGAAGTGCTGGCCAACTACCTCATGGAATGCGATGGCAAGAAAGGTGCCTACAGCATGGTAGCCTACAAGCTGCGCAACACAATGTCGGACTTTGGCACCGTGAGTCGAGGCATCTGCACCGCCGACGCTGAGGGCAACCTGCAGACCATCGTCGAACGCACAGCCATCGGTCACACTCCCGAAGGCGGTGCTGCCTACACCGATGAAACGGGCAGCCACCCGTTGGATATGGACTCACTGGTTTCGATGAACTTCTTTGGCTTCACCCCCGACTTTTTCGAATATTCCGAGAAGGGCTTCGTCGAGTTCCTGAAAGGCCCCGCCCAAACCAACATCAAGGCCGAGTTCTTCATCCCGCTGATGGTCAACCAAAGCATCAACGACGGCACAGCCAAGCTGAAGGTGCTGTCAAGCAATGCCTCATGGTTCGGTGTAACCTATAAAGAGGACAAGCCCAACGTGATGCAGAGAATCCGCGAGCTGATTGAAAAGGGAGTTTATCCGAATAATCTTTGGTAATGGTATGAACATCGAAGCAAAAGTCTGGGGCCAAACCCCAGACCATAAAGACATCAAGCTCTACACATTAATTAATAATAATGGTGTCAAGGTGCAGTTGAGCGACATCGGTGCCGGCATCGTCAGCATCGTCACCCCCGACCGCAACGGCCAAATGGAAGACATCGTCCTTGGTTATCCACATCCTTGGGATTACTACAACGATGGCCCTTGTGCAGGCAAGACCCCCGGACGTTTCGCCAACCGCATTGCCAACGGACGTTTCAAGATTGATGACAAAGAGTATCAATTAGAGCTGAACACAAGCGATGGCAAGCACCATCTTCACGGCGGAGCCATAGGTTTCGCCAACCAGAAGTGGGCCAGCCGCATCAACGGTGAGAGTGTGGTGTTTACCTATCTTTCCGCAGATGGCGAGGCAGGCTATCCCGCCGAGTTAGTCGCCAAAGTGTATTACACCCTCAATGACGATAACGAACTGAACATCCGATTCTTCGCCTATTCATCGGACACCACCATCGTCAACCTGACCAACCACACCTACTTCAACCTGAAAGGCGAAGGTAACGGCACCATCCTTGATCACAAGCTGCGTCTGAACGCCTCGCGCTACCTGCCCGCCACCAATGAGCTCATCACCACGGGCGAGATGGCACAAGTGACAGACACCCCGATGGACTTCACGGAGGGCAAACTGATTGGACGAGACATCAAGGAGCCATTCCCCGACCTTATCAACGGCAAGGGCTACGACAGTTGCTGGGTCATCGACGGCATCGCAAAAGACAAACTTTGTCTGGCAGCCGAACTTTCACACGAAGGCACAGGCCGCATGGTGAAACTCTACACCACCCAACCCGGTATTCAGGTTTACACCGGCAACTGGCTCTCGGGCTGTCCCAAAGGCAAGAACGGACACATCTACGAGGACTACTCCGGCGTTGCCCTTGAGTGCCAAGCCCTCCCCGACTCGCCCAATAAGCCCAACTTCCCCAACACCTTCCTGCATTCGGGCGAAGAGTACAAGGAAACGATTATCTTTAAATTTTCAACAATATGAGTACTAAGACAAAACAATGGGGCGCCATCATCGTGATGATTGCCCTGTTTGCCATGATTGCTTTCGTGACCAACCTCTGTTCACCCATGGCAGTCATCGTGAAGAACCAATTCGGCGCCAGCAACTTCCTGTCGCAAATCGGTAACTATGGCAACTTCATCGCCTATTTGGTGATGGGTATCCCTTCGGGCATGCTGATTAAGAAACTAGGTTATAAAAAGACAGCGTTGCTTGCCCTCGCCGTGGGTATCGTCGGCATTCTGGTGCAATGGGCCAGTGGCAAGATGGGCTTTGGTGTCTACCTCATCGGTGCCTTCATCAGCGGTTTCTGCATGTGCATGCTCAACACCGTTGTCAACCCCATGCTGAACCTCCTCGGTGGTGGCGGCAACAAAGGTAACCAGTTGATTCAAATCGGTGGTGTGTTCAATTCGGCTGCTGCCGTAGCAGTGTACATCCTTATGGGTGCCCTTATCGGCGAAGCCACCAAGGCCAAAATCTCCGATGCCACTCCTGCCCTGATGATTGCATTGGCTATCTTCGTCGTCGGTTTCATCGTCATCCTTTTCACCAAGATTGAGGAACCACAACAGCCTGTGGAAGTGAAATCGGAAACGAAAGACAAATACAGTGCTTTCTCGTTCCGCCACTTCAAGCTCGGCATCCTTGCCATCTTCTTGTACGGTGGCATCGAAGTCGGCACGCCCACCTACATTCTTCAGTATCTGACCTCTGAACCCACTGCTTCCACTCCCGGTATTGGCATGAGCGGTACTATCGCGGGTCTCATCGTAGCGGTCTATTGGCTGATGATGCTGATTGGACGTTTCATCGGTGGCACTATCGGCGGCAAGGTATCATCGAAAGCTATGGTGACTACCGTTTCCATTGCGGCCATTGCCTTAGTGCTGTTCGGCATGCTGGCCTCCCAGAGCTGGCAAGTCAACGTGCCTGGCATTGACTGGGCCAACCTGAAGGTCATCTGGGCTGAAGTACCTGTGGGCATCTTCGCCTTCATCCTCGTGGGTCTATGCACATCAGTCATGTGGGGTGCTATCTTCAACCTCGCCACTGAAGGCTTGGGCAAGTACACCGCCATTGCCTCTGGTGCCTTTATGACTATGGTCTTCGGCTTCGCCATCATGGTGGGCCTCCAGGGCCTCGTCGCCGACTGGACGGGCAGTTACATGACCAGCTACATTGTCGTGTTGTTCTGCGCCGCCTACATTCTCTTCTATGCCCTCGTGGGTTCGAAGAATGTGAATAAGAATATTCCCGTGGAATAAGCCATTTTTCAATAATTTGCAAGGCCCGTCTGGATTTCTTCAGGCGGGTTTTGTTTTGTAAGAATAGAATCCCTATCTTTGCCGCAAAATTAACCACGTAGAATCTAACGATTTCATAGCCATGGAAAAAAGCGATTGTCTATATGCCTCTTACCTGAACATACTGAAAGAGGAACTTGTCCCCGCGATGGGATGCACCGAACCTATATGTCTTGCTTACGCCGCTGCAAAGGCACGCAAAGTGCTGGGTAGCCTACCCAAACGTGTCGTTATCATTGCCAGTGGCAACATTATCAAGAACGTAAAGAGCGTCATCGTTCCCAACACTGGTGGCTTGAAAGGCCTAAAAGCCTCGGTGGCTGCGGGTATCGTGGCCGGTAATCCCGAAAACATCTTGGAAGTCATTGCCGATGTGACGGAGGCACAAAAAAAAGACATCGCCCGTTTCTTGGAGACCACCCTCATCACCGTTGAGCCTTTAGACTGTGTGGCCCGCCTCGATGTCACCGTTCAACTCTACGACGACGAGCATTCATCGAGCGTCCGCATTGCGGGACATCATACCAACGTCGTCAGCATTGAGAAAGATGGAGTCAAGCTGTTTGAGTGCGAGTGCTCCGACACCAATGCCAACATGACCGACCGCAGTTGCCTCAAGATGGAAAAGATCTATGACTTCGCCACCACTGCCGACCTCGCTGACCTTCGTCCCATCATAGAGCGCCAGATGATTTGCAACAAAGCCATAGCTATGGAAGGCCTCAACAGCCGCTGGGGAGCCAACGTGGGCAGCACTTTGCTGTGCTTCAACAACGACGTGCGGCAAAAAGCCAAAGCCTGGGCTGCAGCGGGCAGCGACGCACGCATGAGCGGATGCGAAATGCCTGTCATCATCAACTCAGGCAGCGGCAACCAAGGCATGACGGTCAGTCTACCCGTCCTCGCCTACGCTGAAGAATACGGCATCGACAAAGAGCACACCATCCGCGCCGTGACCCTCTCCAACCTTGTCGCTATCCATCAAAAGACGGGTATCGGCAGACTGTCGGCCTATTGCGGTGCTGTTAGTGCAGGCTGTGCGGCAGGCTGCGGCATCGCTTATCTCATGGGTGAAAACCTTGATATCATTGAGCACACCCTTGAAAACGCCCTCGGTATGGCTGCCGGCATTGTATGCGACGGAGCCAAGCCTTCCTGTGCAGGTAAAATTGCCCTTTCAATTGAAGCCGGTATCCTGGGCTATGAGATGAGCAAACACGGTGACAACCTGCTCGGTGGCGACGGCATCATTGGCAGCAACGCCGAGGAGACCATCGACCATATTGGGCGCTTGGGTCGCAACGGTATGAGAGAGACCGATGTGGAAATTCTCAAGATTATGGTTGAGTGAAAAATGCCTTAATTTCCGCCTCTTTCATGTCGCGGAAACCATATTGGTAGACAACTTCACCATCCTCCATGAAGACTAAAGTCGGGAACTGCCCATCTATAGCCTTCAATAGATTTACTACATTGTCATACTGGACATTTCTATATTTGGAAGATTGCGATTTTTCGTAAAACCTCGCCATACCTTCTTCGCTTCCCATGAAGACGTAGGTGATATGGTCTGGTGGAAAACCGTAATAATGCTGCATCAAAGAAAGCTTCTGTGCCGCCATTTGGCAATACTCGCATCCGGTCGAGAAGAAACACAGCACTTGCCTACCTTCTTTCAGATTCAGGCTGTCCAAAGGAGGATCGTTCAACAAACCGTTGAAAAACTCCATTTGTAGGTTTTCGTCTGAGTCGTATGCTGCGGTGAAGTTGTCAGGCGGCGAGACCGCAAAGACTGTAATTGACGAGGCCAGTAAAGCCAAGAAGAAAATCAGCCAACGATAAGGAGTTCTCCACTCTTTCACTTTGTAAATTGGCAGAAAAAGCATCATCAACACTACATTCTTCAAGAGACTTTGCTTAGGGTCAAGTTGAAGGTAATCGCCAAAGCAATGACAACTGTCAGTACGTCCGAGACAGAGTGCATATATTAATAATAAGGTGTAGCCAGCTAGCATCACCATACTGCCCAACCAATAGAACTTATGTAGCGTATTGGAAACCAGACCGACACCAAGAACCAATTCAACAATAATGGCGGCACGAGCCACCAGAAAGGAGAAATTCAGACTGAATAAATGATAGCTGTAGATGTAAATTTCGAACTTGTCCATATCGAAAATCTTCAATATGGCAGAAGCGATAAAGACCATTCCAAGAATGACTTTCAATGCAATGGGAGCTATTTGCTTAAATTTAGTCATGTACAAAAAAGGCACATGTCGTGACATGTGCCTTTACTTGGATTTAGTTCATCAATAGACTCTATGGCAATCTATCTCGGAATACGTATACGTTGCCTCGTAATCCTTGCATGTTTTGTCTTCGTCTGAAAGGAACACGTCACCTTCAATGGTCGCGTTTCCGATTTTCCAAGTACATTGACATTTTTTCTGTTTGTTGCATGAAGTTGCGCCAACGGCAAGTACAACCACTGCAAAAGCTAATAATAACTTCTTCATTTCTTCGGTATTTATTTGGTTGTTGAAATTGATTATCAATTCTTTCCTCCGCCTAATCCAAACAGGTTCTCCCACCACTTGTTCTCCTCACCGGTAGCTTCGTATTTGGAAACCTCCGTGCAAATCACCTGTCCCCATCCGACGATTTCTTTAGCACGGTCGGAGCAGGAAGATCCGTCTTCAATAGTATAGAAGTCCTCACCAAGATTCACTACCTCATCATTTTGTATGGTAGTGCAGCGGCAGTAGCGTGTCTTCTTGCAAGAGGCAGTGCACAGAAGTATCAAAGCCGCCAAAATAATCACAAATTTTCTCATTTTTCGATTCATATTTGCTGCAAAAGTAGCATTTTTTGTAATACCTTGCATACTGACACAAGTAAATTGTCTTATCCAAACTCAGGATGCATTTCTGCAAACTTGCGTTCATAATGACGTATACGGCTCAAACTGCGGCGTGTCCAAAGCAAACGAACCGCATTCCGTTCGCCTTCGCTGAGTCGCCAGTCGATGTCATCTGAATCATGAAGCCGGTTCGTCAAGGTGTATAGCAGCAATGCTGCCGAAACACTGATGTTATAACTCTCCGTGAATCCAAACATGGGTATTTGGACGTGCATATCAGCATTTTCGATGGCATAGTCAGAAAGTCCTTCTTTCTCGGTGCCAAAGACCAGCGCCACAGGTTCGTCAAGAGGCAGAGCCTCTGGCGTAAAATCATCCCAATGCGGACAAGTAGCCACGATTTTGTAGCCTTCTCCCCTCAAACGTTCGAAAGCTGTTGGCGTGTTATATTCGGTCTCATTGTAATGATATAGGCTGAGCCACTTCGTGCTGCCCATCACCACCTCAGGATTGACATCATAATGATTTCGATTCTCAACAACATGAATATCCTGAACCCCACACAAATCACAAGTACGCAATACAGCACTGGCATTGTGAGGTTGAAAGATGTCTTCAAGAACAACGGTAAGATGTCGGGTACGCCAATTCAACACTTCTTCAAAACGCCGTTTGCGTTCATCAGTGATAAACTGCGACAGAAACTCAAGGAATGCGGCATCACGAGCCCCAAAGTCCTGCATTCCACGTTTCTTCACCTCATCATCATGATAAACACGCCCATCATAGAATCTGCTTTTCTTCATCGACTTTCATTATTTGAGATTGCAAAAGTACAACAATTTTCTCCTATAGCAAATAGCAACAGCAAAGCAAGTAATATAATTATATAAAAATCAAACACTTATCACAACAACTTAAAAATAAAGGTCAAAAAATCAAAAAAACAGAGTTTCATATCCTTAAAAAGCGTACTTTTGCACCTTGAAATTTTGAAAAGATATGGCAAAACAAGACACAAAACAAGCGGAAGAAAGGCTCGAAAACGTAGAAGAAGCCTTAAGCAAAACCGAGCTTTGGATTGAAAACAACCAGAAACTCCTTTGGACCATTCTCATCGTATTATTGGTGGTTGCCTTTGGCATCTTTGGTGTGACCAAATACATGAACAAGCGCAACGAGACTGCCAGTGCCCAAATATTTAAGGCACAACAGTATTTTGAAAACGAGCAGTATGACAACGCACTCAATGGCGATGGCAACAACCTCGGTTTCCTCGATATCATCAAAGAATACGGCAATACCAAGACTGCCAAACTGGCCAAATACTATTCTGGCATCAGCTATATGAAGCTGGGCAACTACCAAGATGCCATTAAGCAGTTGGAAAGCTACACAGGTGACGACCAGATTTTGGCTCCTATGGCTCTTGGTGCTATCGGTGATTGCTACATGGAACTGGGCGACAACCAGAATGCCGCTAACTATTACGGCAAAGCTGCACGCAAGAGCCCGAACGACTTCACATCGCCGATGTTTCTCGTCAAAGAAGGCATGACTTACGAAATCATGGGCAACTATGCTAAAGCCCTCGAAGCATATAAGTTTCTCAAAAAAGATTATCCGTTGAGTAATGAGGCTTTCGAAATCAGCAAGAACATCGCTTATTTGGAAGAAAAAATGAAATAACAATAATTTAAGGTTAATATAAAGTTTTTTGAAACTGGTCCGATTATTTACGGGCCAGTTTTTTTATCCACAAGCAATATCTATGGAAAACTTGAAAATAGTCTATTTCGGTACACCAGAATTCGCCGCATCTCAACTTGAGGCCATTCTTGCAGCGGGCTACGATGTAGCTGCCGTAGTAACCATGCCTGACAAACCCGCTGGAAGAGGACAAAAAATTCAATACTCGGAAGTTAAAAAGGCTGCATTGCAACACGAGTTGCCCATACTACAACCTGAGAAGTTGAAAGACCCGTTATTTCTTCAACAGTTAGCTTCTTTCAAAGCAGACCTTTTTGTCGTGGTTGCTTTCAGAATGCTCCCCGCGGTAGTTTGGCAGATGCCTCGATTGGGTACTTTCAACCTCCATGCCTCGCTATTACCCCAATATCGAGGTGCCGCCCCCATCAATTTCGCCATCATCAATGGGGAAACCGAGACCGGACTCACCACCTTTTTCCTCAATGAAGAAATCGATAAGGGAGCTGTCATTATGCGCGAAACGGTGCCTATCCGACCCGACGAAAGTGCAGGCGAACTGCATGACGAGCTAATGATGCTGGGCAACAGAGTTGTAGTGGAAACTATCCAAAAGATTGAAGCGGGCATAGTATGCGCTTTGGAACAGGACACACTGGAACCTGAGGGTGAGCTAAAACCTGCGCCAAAAATTAGTAAAGAGTTTTGTCGCATTGACTGGAGTCGTGACATACAAAGTGTGTACAACCACATACGTGGTCTATCACCTTACCCTGCCGCACACACCGTTCTAACCTCCACAGAAAACGGACGCATCGAATTGAAAGTCTTTGCCGCAGAAATGGAACTCCACCCATCCAATGAGCAACCCGGTTGCATCGTCACAGACAACAAACGATATCTTAAAGTAGCTCTTAGAGACGGTTATCTTAGTCTTACTGAGGTGCAACAAGCTGGAAAAAAGCGTATGAGTATAGCCGATTTCTTGCGAGGAACGCAACTCATAGGAAACTGGACAGCCCTCATTGGTGACAAATCATGACATTTTCCACAAAAAAAATGTCTTTTTTGTAAAAAAAAACACTTTTTTTTCCAAAAATCTCTTGCATTAATCAAAAATACATTATTTTTGTCGCTTGAACGTTTAACCAATTAAATATATCAAAATGAACAAAGTAGATTTGATCAATGCCGTTGCAGAAATGGCTGGCATGACTAAAGTTGATGCAAGAAAGGCTGTCGATGCCATCGTAGATGCCTCTAAGGAAGAACTCAAGAAGGGTGGCAAGATTGCCCTCGTTGGTTTTGGCACCATGAGTGTTGTCGAGCGTCCTGCCCGCCAAGGTCGCAATCCGCGCACTGGCAAGACCATTAAGATTGGTGCCAAGAAGGTTGTGAAATTCAAGGCCGCTAGCAACTTGCTGAAATAAGCTAAGCTTGAAGAACAAGCATAAAAGCCGTCAGGAATGACGGCTTTTTTTGTTCCCTCTTGAAATGCGGCCATTTGTCTCCAGGTTAAGCACCCCGTTGTCGACAAGAAAGCGGACAGCATCAATCAAGCGTTCAGTATCATGGCTGGCACATTGGTGCATCAACCCATCAAGAGATATTCCATCCTCACTCACAACCGATATGATTTGGTCCTCGATGGTTCGGTATTCAACGGGTTTCGTCCTAATTTTACTCAAACATACATCACATCTTCCACAAGGATTCGCATCCTTCTCATCGAAATAGCGCAAAAGCTGTATATTTCGACATTCCGCATCGTTGTTTACAAATCCAATCACCGCTTTCATACGTTCCTCAGCATCCCGTTTGCGATTGTAATAGTTCTCTTTTGAAAGGTTAAAATGCCTGGTATCGACAAACTCTGAGAGAAAAATCACCTGTGGCTTTCCATCTCTTTGGGCATAGGATAGGAAATGCCACTCTTCAAGCTTCTTCAGTTGCTCAATCACTATATCCACAGACTGGCCAATCTTTCGCGAGATAGTCTCCTCATTGATTTTGACAAAATCTGTCATTACACCCGGCATACTTCGCAGCATACATTTTATCAGTTCGCTGTATTTCGGGTTATTGACTTGAAACCCGTAAATATCATCCCGAGAAGCCTTAATCATCACCCTTGAAGGCTCGTCAAATCCATCAGAACGCAGCAGAAAACCCTCTTTCTCCAAAATGTCGAGTGTGTGAAACACCTCAAGAATTGAAAAACCGTACCTATCGGAGAAATCCTTGAGAACCAACGGGTATGAGCAATTGGCACCCGATCCCACAGGAATATTGAAATAGTTACCCAACGCATTATAAATCAATTTAATGCGTTCTAAATCAGGAAACGACTGTACTACGCTGTCTTTCACTTTGGTGATGTCGGCGGGTGAGACTAATAACAGTGCTTCGGATGGTTTTGAGTCACGACCCGCACGACCCGTCTCCTGAAAATAAGCCTCAAGGCTATCCGGCAAGTCCAAGTGGACAACAAGGCGCACATCTGGCTTATCAATACCCATTCCAAAAGCATTGGTAGCAACGATAGTTCTTATCTTTCCTGACATCCATAGATCCTGATGCTCGTTGCGTGTCCGAGCATCCATTCCAGCATGATAGTATGTTGCATCTAAACCAACGGCATTGAGCCAATCGGCGATAATCTGAGTCTTTTTCCGGTTGCGTACATAAACAATGACACTTCCCTCTTTTATCATTTCCAATTTACGACGCAGGACTCCGTACTTGTCGGCCTCATGTAGCACATTATAAAAAAGGTTATCTCGTTCAAAACTGGCTCTGAACACATTCTCTTCCTTGAATCCGAGACGAAACTGGATGTCGTCCACTACCCTTGCAGTTGCAGTTGCCGTCAGTGCCAATACTGGAGTGTTCGGCATATAAGGGCGAATGTCAGCAATTTTCAGATAAGGTGGGCGAAAATCATACCCCCATTGGGAGATGCAATGCGACTCGTCAACAGCCAGAAGACAGACCTTCATACGTTGTACTGTCTCCATAAACTGACGTGTTTGAAGCCGTTCCGGAGAGACATACAAAAACTTCAAACGTCCATACACAGCCTGATTATATGCTAATTCCAACTCATCAGGATGCAACCCAGAATGGACTGCTGCAGCCGCAATGCCTTTTTCCTTCAAATGCACTACTTGATCCTTCATCAGAGCGATAAGCGGCGTTACAACGAGGCACAATCCTTCCATTGCCATCGTCGGCACCTGGAAACAGATACTTTTGCCACCGCCCGTGGGTAGCAAAGCCAAGGTGTCTTTTCCAGCCATCACCGAATCGACAATATCCTCCTGAAGCGGACGAAAACCGGGATAACCCCAATAACGATGCAATATGGAACGGGTCTGTGCAGACATAACGAAATTCAACAAGCAAAAATAGGGAAAAAAGATATATCTTTGCAGCGTTATGAAGAAGAATAGAAATAAGGAATACCCTAATGGAAGCAGAACGAGTTGGAAAGTTGTCATCACCTACCTCTTCGTTTTGGCTTTGTGTGCCGCCTTGTTTTATTACATCTTCAACCTTCGCAACAGTATCGAGAACCAACGTTCCAACATCAGCGCACAGCATGATGCCCTCAATTGGGTCAATCAATTCACCAAGAACGTACATGGTGCCCAAAATGCAGCCAATCTATACGCTTTCACAGAACAGACCAAATACAAACGTCAATTCAACACCTATAGCAAAGCCATTGTTGACCAATCTGATTCGTTAATGCTTTTTGAAATCAATGAAGATAATAAACTCATGATTCAAAAAATTGTCACACTTATCAAGAGCAAGGGACGTATCAGCAATGAGTTGTCGCGCCAATTCCACGACTTCAATCCCTTTGCTGAGTTTGACCGCACCATTGAAAACTACGTGCCTCCAAAGCCCGAAGACGAAATTGTGATCACCACAATCTCAAAAGACACCGTTATTCGAGTGCCGAAACCTGCTGAAAGAAAAGGGTTCTGGAACCGTTTGGGGCATGTCTTCAACTCCAACCCTGCCGAAGTGAAAGACAGCCTCGTCCATATCAGCATTGAACGCACCGACACCTTGCACATCCAACAGCAACGACCTGATACCATCAACATTATTGAAGACCTCCGCGTGCTTTCTGAACGGGCCAGAGCGGAATACTGGGAAAAAATCAAGGCATACGAAAACAAGACACAGGAACTTGTCAAAGCCGACAACCAACTTTCAGAGCAAATCTCCACCTTATTAATAAGGCTCAATCAGGAAATTCTCGACTCCACCATTGTCGAAATAGAGAAAAGCGAAGCCATCATCCAAGCCAACACCCAAACCTCCATCCTCATCGGTGCTGTAACCATCGTTCTCATTGTCATCTTCATCATTCTAATTATCAGCGATGTCAACAAAGGCTACCGGGCACGAAGAGCTGCCGAAGAAGCAAAGAAAAAGACTGAGGAAATCATGGAAAGTCGTCACAAACTGCTGCTCTCTGTCAGCCACGACATCAAGACACCGCTTAGTTCCATCCTGGGTCATTTGGAACTCATAGACAAGTCTAACAACGAAAAAGAAATCAACTCCATACAACAATCTGCCGACCACATACTCAACCTGCTCAACAACCTGCTGGAATACTCAAGACTTGAACAAGGCAAACTGCAAGTCAACAGAGAGACTTTCGACATCGTACAACTCTGTGACGAAATCACCGAAATGTTCGCCCCCATTGCACAACACAAGAACCTGCAGTTCAACTTTGAAAACAGCATTGAAAACGGCACTTACCTCAATTCAGACAAATTAAAAATCAGGCAAATCCTTACCAACCTTATTTCCAACGGCATCAAATACACCTTGGAAGGAAGCGTTACTTTCAAAGCACGTCTGGGACGCAACCTGCTGGTTTTTGACATCATCGACACTGGTATGGGTATTCCTGAGGACCAACGCGAAGAAGTATTCAAGCCATTTGCACGCATTGAGAGCTACACCCAATTCGCTGAAGGTACCGGCTATGGGATGACTGTGGTGAAAGGTCTTGTTGACCTGCTTGGCGGCGAAATCAGTCTTGAGTCGGAAGTGGGTAAAGGCACTCATTTCGAAATAAGACTACCCGTGGAAGAAGTGGAAGGGATGAACAAAGAGACTAAGGAAACAGACAAGAGCGGCAAAAGTCTCAACATACTGGTTTTCGACGACGACAACACTTTACTCTCAGTCATCGGCACCATGCTTCATCGACTTGGACACCAGTCTATTCCTTGTCGTTCTATGAATGATTTTGATAATGCACTGCAACATCTCCACGAATACGACTACATTCTCACCGACAGGGAAATGGGTATCGTTAGCGGCAATGACATCTTATATCTTGTCAAGGAAGTCGACCACAGCAAGCCCGTTATCCTTATGACGGGACGCATCGAATACAACACAGAGAAGTCCTTAGAAGAAGGCTTTGACGGATTCCTTCAAAAACCGTTCAATATGAAGCAATTGGAACAGTTGTTCGGAAGTGCAACCCAAGACGAATGCAAAGAAGAAACCGCTTTCCCCGACTTTCCAGCCTTCAGCGAGATGATGGGGAACGACCGGGAGGCTATAACAGGGGTTCTCAGTGTCTTTGTCCAATCCACCTCCAACGATCTTGTCACTATGAATGCCTTGATTGAATCCTCCGACTTTGTAGAAATGCAACATCTTTGCCACAAGATGCTACCCATGTTTACCCAACTGGAACGCGACACCACATTCCTTGCCAAGATGAATGCGATGCGAGGAACGAGCGAAGCCGAAGCCGACTACCCAAGCTGGAAGGACGATGCCATTACTTTCATGGCACAAGCCGATGAATTAATGGATTTGTTGGCAGAGAAATATGAGATTGGATAAGGTTACAGTTCGATGCCATACAGATGCATCTTGTTGTAAAGCGTTTTTCGGTCAATTTGAAGGAGTTTTGAAGCCACGGTTTTGTTGCCCCGTGCCTTTTTCAGCGCAGCGACAATTTGATCCTTCTCGTGATCAGGGCGCAAAGCCCAATCCTCTACCCCATCATTCGTCACCTTCTTAATGACAGAGGTAAACACAGGCAAATCGTCCAGTTCGATATTCTCGCCATCGGCGAAAAGAACACAACGACGCACCACATTGCGCAATTCACGCAGGTTGCCGTTCCAACGCTGAGCTTTCAACATGTCGGAAGCCTCGCGCGTAATTCCTTTCACATTCTTGCCCAATTCTTCATTGGCCTGATGAATGAAGAACTCCGTCAATTCATCGAAATCCTCAAGACGTTCACGCAAAGGTGGCACCTCAATGGCAAACTCATTGATACGATGGTATAAATCCTGGCGGAACCTTCCCTCTTCGATAGCCTGACGCAAATCTTCATTGGTAGCGGCAAGGATGCGCACGTCAACGTTGATATCCGTAGCGGAACCCACAGGCCTCACCTTTTGCTCCTGCAAGGCACGCAATAGCTGCATCTGCACTTCGTACGGTAAATTACCAACTTCATCGAGAAACACCGTTCCGCCTTTGGCTTGCTCAAAAACGCCTTTCTTGTCGGCAACAGCTGAGGTAAAAGCACCTTTCAAATGGCCAAATAGTTCACTGGGAGCCAATTCTTTGGAAAGGCTTCCACAATCAACAGGGACAAACGGGCCGTCTTTATATTGGCTCAAGTCGTGAATCATCCGAGCGATATATTCCTTGCCCGTACCGCTCTCTCCAAGAATCAACACCGAGAATTTGGTGGGAGCTACCAATTCAACATGCTTATAGAGTTTCATGATAGCCTGACTACTTCCTCTCACCCAACGTTTTTTGGAAGGGATAAAAGCCTCCGGCATTTCTTCCTCAGATGATTCTAAGGCTGCCACAATCTTTTCCTCCAAAATACTTGGATTAATCGGTTTCTTGAGATAATCAAAGGCTCCCAGTTTCATAGCTGATACGGCAGTCTGCACCTCGGCATAGCCCGTCATCACAATGAAGGGCACCTTGCTTTTCATTTTCTCGCGCACCCAAGTCATCAACAAGATACCATCTCCATCAGGGAGACGCAAATCCGTGAGAATCAAATCAAACGAATGGGATGAAATCTCAATCTTAGCCTGTTCGTAACACGATGCCAATACAGCCTGATAGCCGTTCTTTTTCAGCCAGGTCTGCATCATCATGCCAAAAGAGGCATCGTCTTCCACTACCAAAATACTCGTTTTCATGCCACAAAATTAGGCATTTTTTTAATGAGGAGAACAAAAAAGAAACAAAAAAAGCCTCACCATCGGGAACGGCGAGGCCAGTTTGAAAAAAAATTGAAAACGAGCAGATTCCGTTGAACGGAATTATTTGATGGAAACAACCAAATACTTAGAAATACTCCAAAAAGCGTCTTTATCCTTGATATTTAGCACTTTTGAAAAATTCTCATCGTCAGTAATCTCATAACTGTCTTCGGGATGAGTGGTAATCAAAGTGGCCCTTTTTGTATTCAAGGGAATCATAGTCAACTCGCGTTTATCAGACTGCATGAACTGGCTTTGGTCAAAACCCTTATTGTTAATCTCGTTGCCTTGGAACAAACCACCTTTAACGATGCCCTTCTCTTTCAACACTTGTTGGGTGGCAATGCACACCCATACGGTGTTGAGTGCAGCATCCTGGTTTTCGATAGTGGCTTGTTGGGCAGCATTCTGCACATTGAGCACATCGATGTTTTCATTCAAGCTTTCAATGTTTTCGTTCAAGTCAGACACTTGCGTGTTCAATTCAGCAATCTGCTGACGGCTTTGTTGCAACTCATCTTTCAACGAAGTGATGTAATTGTCTTTCTCCTCTAACTGTTTTTTCAGTCTTTTGACTGTCTCGTTCAACGCTTTCGACTGTGCTCCTTGACTGGCCAACTGCTTTTCAAGATCGGCAATCTTATTGCGGTTTTCCTGCAAAGTCTGCTGAATGGCGTTAATTTCAGAAACAGCCTTATTAGTGTTGCCTTCTTCACTTTCCATCAAGATAATGCCTTCAGCGGCACGCACCGATTCAAGTGCATTCTCGATTTCGTTAATCGTGGTAAGAGCCTGGTCGAAGCCGCCTTTGGCAGCCACAACTTCGGTATAAAGTGAATCACGCTCGGACAACAAAGTCTGATACTTCTCAGAACGCTCCACATTGCATGAGGAAGCAACGGCTAAGAGCAATACTACTGAAACAAACAATTTCATTCTCATGGTTTGATTTTTTTTGCTATTTACAGCATTTTTCATACCTAATTTATAATTATAACACAAATTGCTGATTTATATTAAATTACAATAATTCAATACAACAAGAAAAAATGTAGAAAATTGTGGAATCATGGGGAAAAACAGGAAAACCGTGGAAATCTGTAGAACAAAAAAAAGCCCGCCCGAAGGCAGGCTTTTGGATAATTACCCGGTTGCGTTTATTCTACCACGACATTCTTCACTTCCCATGTGGGGCACTCTTCCTGTGTCGCTTCACTGGTGTATTTGAAAGCGATAGAAACAGCATGGTTAATATAAACGGACAAATTAATCGTTGTAGTAACGAACGTCCAACTGCCATCATTGACAGGCCATTGGTCAAACTCCAACTCTGTCCATTCGGCATTTGCGATTTCCCCTTCAAAGTTATTAGAAATCATGACATGGATTCTACCTTCAGGGTTTGCATAATTGATGGCTTGTTCAAACGTCAGTACAGCCGAATTAATACCAGAAAGGTCAATTTTTGGCGAAACCAGCCAACTCTCTGCCTTATATGGGGTGTTGCTCTTAAAGGAACTCGCTTTCATGTGCTTGCGGGAAGCATCGTGCATCCAAACATAAGTCAATTCAGAAGGAAGCAATACATTATGGATTGTAAACTGACCCTGTCCGTTGGCAAAGGATTCAGAGAAAATGCCAGTCCCAGGATCGGGAGGCGTTGGTGTGTCACCACCTTCAAAAATGAAGTCGGATTCAGAACCAGGGCTTTCCAGACCAGGCCTTCCGAAAGCATTACTCTTCAACGTACCATAAACAGTAAGCTGCTTACCAAGGTTTTCAGGATGATCTACCAGATTGACTTGTGAACGAAGCGCAGTTCCAGACGGCATCTTCACAATCAGACAATTCGCAATTTCATTGCACGAAGCATCGTCAGCAATCAGAACATTGGTGGCACGTCCAAACGGAGCCGCCCAATCAATGTCGTCATTGGAATTGACAGTATTATGTTCCTGTCCGCTTTTCACAGCACCTACGATGTAACCTCTCACCCAAGCATCACCTTGAGTTATATTGGCGATTCCTGCTGCCACATTGTACGGGTCGTCAGCAGTACCGCTTCCTTCGCCTTGTCCCGGTGTAGGCGGTGTCGGAGGCACTTCACCACTACCCTCTTCAATGCAAATGCTCTGTATTTCCATCGTTCCGGCTTTACTGTCGGTAGAGATGTATTTCACAGCAAAGGTGACAGTTTTATTGATATAATCCGTCAGGGAAATTTCAGCTGTCAAGAAGTTATTCCAATTGCTGCCTTCAGTAAGCGTAGCAGGCACTTGTGTCCATGAGGCCGTTGTCGGGTCGCTACCCCATGCATAGTTCGTTGAAGCCCAAATGGTGACTTCCTCATTGATGTTATTGAAATAACGGCCAATGTAAGATAAGGTCATCTTGGCATCGTTGACACCCGTGATAGCCACAGGTGACGAAATGAGCCAGTCTTCGTTGGCATAATAACTGCCACCGACATAGCCTGTCATCTTTGCGGTGCTGTAGTCAATCATCCACGATTCGGAGCCCATGACATCGTAAGTCATATAAGTGCCAAATTCTGAGGCAAAACTCTGGCAATAAGGCATGGTCTGCACCTCACCGCCAGTTCCCGGGCCAGGAGGAGGCGTCGGGGCGTTACCCTCTTGGATACAGATGCTCTGCACCTCAATGGTTCCAGCCTTGGTGTTATCGGAAATATATCTCACAGCCACACAGACCTTTTGACCAACAAATTCCGAAATGTCGAGTGTAGTGGAAGCAAAATCAGTCCAGTTGGAGCCTTCTGTCCATGTAGCAGAAATTTGTGTCCAATTGGCTTGAGTCGGGTCGCCAGAGGTGTAGTCAGATGAGACCCAAACCGTAATGTCTTCATTCACATTGTTGAAATAGCGTGCAATATAAGATATCGTCATACTGGCACTCGAAACATTCTCCAAAGAGAACTTAGCTGAAATCAGCCAGTCTTCATTTTCATAGTTCGTGCTGTTTTCATAACCTGTCATCTTGGCTGTGCTGTAGTCAATTTCCCAATGTTGGGCGCCCTTTACATCGTATGTCGTGTAGGATCCAAACGAAGAGGCAAAAAACTCACAATACGGCAAGTCATTGGCACCGCCCGGCACATAGCCGTCAA
>CAMYYB010000029.1 GCA_947303335.1 uncultured Bacteroidales bacterium
AATAGGAGGGAAGCAGTATGAATATTATCGTTTGTATCAAACAAGTTCCGGATACTACTGAAATCAAGATTGATCCGGTAAAGGGTACGCTGATTCGTGACGGTGTGCCGAGCATCATGAACCCTGACGACAAGGGCGGTCTCGAACTCGCTCTGCGTCTGAAAGACCAGTTCGGTGCCAACGTCACCGTCGTTTCGATGGGTCCCCCGCAAGCCGATGTCATTATGCGCGAAGCTTTCGCCATGGGCGCCGACCGTGCCATCCTGCTCTCCGACCGTAAGTTCGCAGGCTCCGATACTCTGGCTACTTCGTATGCCATTGCCGGTCTCTGCCGTACTTTAGATTACGACCTCATCATTGCTGGCCGTCAGGCTATCGATGGTGACACTGCTCAGGTGGGTCCTGAGATGGCCGAACACCTCGGTCTGCCTCAGATTACCTATGTTTGCGATGCCAAGTTGCTGCCCAATGGCAACTTGCAAGTCCACAAAGAGAATGAGGACAGCGTTCAGGTTCTCGAAGTGGAGGGCAAGTGCCTGCTGACTGTGTTGGCTTCCGCATTTGAGCCCCGTTACATGACCGTCAGCGGTATCGTTGAGGCCTACAACCACGAGGTTGAGGTCTGGGGTGCCGATAAGATCGACTACGATGAGACCAAGCTCGGATTGAGCGGCTCTCCCACCAAGGTGTTCCAAAGCTTCCCGAAGGCCATGAAGGCTCCGGGTGAGGTTCATGAAGTGAGCGAGGAAGAGGCCGTTGAGCTGATTGTCAACAAACTGAAAGAAAAACACATCATCTAAAAGTTACAGCCATGGAATTGAAAGATTATAAGAACGTATTCGTTTTCGCAGAACAACGTGAAGGCATCATCCAATCCGTTGCTTTCGAACTTTTAGGAAAGGCTCGTGACCTTGCTGATGCCCTCGGCGAGAAGGTTGTGGCCATGTTGCTGGGTTGCAATGTGAAAGACCAAGCCCAGAAACTGATTGAATTTGGTGCTGATGAAGTCATCGTTGCTGATGTACCTGAGCTGAAGGATTACCTTTCAGAGCAGTATTCACAGGTCGTTGACCAGATCATCAAGGAACGCAAGCCCAACATTGTGCTGTATGGTGCCACCACCATTGGCCGTGATATGGCTCCGCGTATCGCTGCCCGTCTGAAGACTGGTCTGACGGCTGACTGCACTAAGCTCGAAGTGGTTGCTGACGAAAAGAGCAACAACGAGCTGCAGTTCCGCATGACCCGTCCCGCTTTCGGCGGTAACCTGATGGCCACCATCATTTGCCCGAATAACCGTCCTCAGATGTCAACCGTGCGTCCCGGTGTGATGCAGAAGCGTCAGCGCCAGGAAGGCCGTCAAGGTGTTGTCACAGATTTCGTCCCGAAATTTGACACCAGCAAGTTCAAGGTGAAACTCGTTGAGACCATCAAGGAAGACAAGACTGTGGTCGACATTGCCGATGCCAAGATTTTGGTTTCCGGTGGCCGTGGTGTCCAGAACAAGGAAGGCTTCGACAAGCTTCAGGCTTTGGCCGATGTCATCGGCGGTGTGGTGTCATCCAGCCGTGCTATGGTTGACAACGGCGTGATGCCTCACGACCGTCAGGTGGGTCAGACCGGTAAGACCGTCCGCCCGAACCTCTACATGGCTTGCGGTATCAGCGGCGCCATCCAGCACCTCGCCGGTATGGAAGAGTCTGACTTCATCATTGCCATCAACAAGGATAAGTTTGCACCTATCTTCAGCGTTGCTGACCTCGGTATTGTCGGCGATCTGCACAAGATTGTCCCGATGCTGACAGAGCGTTTGAAGAAGGAGATTGAGAAGTAATCTTACTCCGATATTGTTGACTATTATTGTAGAGACGGTGCGTTAGTGCCGTCTCTATTTCTTTGTATTTAAAAAAAGACTATTTTTGCCGCTGTTCTCAATGACATCTGTAGACAAGCGTAAAATACATCAAAAACATCGCAATGGATTCGAAGATTCTTTCAATAAGCCGTTATCAGGTTCTCAGTGGCAGTGCCTTGAAGCTCATCGCCTGCCTCTCGATGCTTGCCGACCATCTCTCCAAGTGTTATCTCTGTCGTTTCGCCTGGTTCCGAGAGACGTGGTTCACTGTGTTGGGACGTTCGGTCTCGGCTCAAGAGCTGATGATGGGGTTTGGCCGTTTTGCTTTCCCTCTGTTTGTTTTCCTGCTGGTCATCGGTTTCGAAAACACTCGTAACCGGACAAGATACGGCATCAGTCTGTTTATTCTGGCCTTGCTTTCAGAGCTTCCGTTTAACCTAATGCTTGGCGGAGCTTTGCATTTCCCAGTACAAAACGTGATTTTCACCCTTTTGTTGGGCTATCTTGCCATGTGGAGCTTGTCGGCGTTGAAAAACTGTCCTGTCTTGTCTTTTGCTGCGCTGATAGCGTTGTTTATGGTGTCTAAGTACCTGAAGGCGGACTATGGTGCTGCGGGCTTCATCTTTATTCTACTGGTGTATGGTCTGCGACGAGAGAAAATCCTGCGGTGTATAGCGGCACCTTTCCTGTTGGCTTCGAAAATGAAAGTCATGCTGGCCTTGATGCTGACCCTTTTATACAATGGACAGCGCGGTTTTATCAAGACACCTTTTCTTAAATACTGCTTTTACGCCTTCTATCCTGTTCACATGCTTGTGGTTTATTGGCTCTCCCGAAGCTAATGATTCCGCTTTAACCTCGATTTTTTCTGTTTTACATCGGGAATGTGGTCGGTATCATATTTTTTTATATCTTTGTCACGGAAATTCTATAAGCCATGAAAATCATCACATTAGGAAAAACCAATCTTAAAGTCAACAAGAATGGTTTTGGTGCATTGCCGATTCAGAGGATTAGCGAGAAGGAAGCAGTCTATCTGTTGCACAAAGCGTTTAATGGCGGTATCAACTATTACGATACTGCCCGTTTTTATACCGACAGCGAGGAAAAAATTGGCGCTGCGTTTGCTGACCGCCGCAATAAGGTGATTATTGCTTCGAAGACGGCTGCCACCACTATAGAGGATTTCTGGAAAGATTTGCACACTACGTTGCGCAACTTGAAGACCGACTACCTCGACATCTATCAGTTCCACAACCCTGACTATTGTCCGCGTCCTGGTGACAGGCAAGGTATGTATGATGCTATGCGTGTGGCCAAGCGTCAAGGTAAGATACGATTCATCGGCATCAGTAGCCACATGCAGTCCGTCGCTATGGAAGCTATCGAACGCGACTGCTACGATACGCTGCAATATCCCTTCAGCTACCTCTCGTCGGAAGAGGACCAGAAGATTGTTGAAGCTTGCCGTAAGCACAACATGGGCTTTGTCTGCATGAAGGCAATGGCCGGAGGTCTTATCACCGACTCGGCATTGGCTTACGCCTTTATTGACCAGTTTGACCATGCGCTGCCCATCTGGGGTATACAGCGCGAAAGCGAGCTGGACGAGTTCCTTTCCTATCAGGAGCATGCTCCCGAGCTGTCTTCTTCTTCGTGGCGTAAGATTGAGACTGACCGTGTTGAGCTGGCGGGCGACTTCTGTCGTGGATGCGGCTATTGTATGCCTTGTCCCGCAGGTATCAAAATCAATGACTGTGCCCGTATGAGTCTCTTCCTGAGAAGGGCTCCACTGAGTGTCTATCTCACTGAGGAATGGGCTGAGGAAATGAAGAAGATTGAGAAGTGCAAGCATTGCAACACCTGCCGCGATAAATGTCCGTATGATCTGAACGCTCCTGCGCTTTTGGAGAAGAACTACGCTGATTTCAAAGAGTTCTGGGCCAAGAAACAAGCCGGTGAGCTTTGATTTTTTCCTTTGATTGGTACACTTTTTGCTATTTTTTACGTTTTGTATAACAATAAAGCAAGACGAAATGAATAGATTATTGAATTTTAGGAATTTGAAATATTTTGTCGTCCTGAACCTTTTATTGTGGGTGGCTTCATCAACGGCTACGGCACAAACCAACTTGATTGTCAACCCCGATTTTGAGAACACTTCTGGTTTCGACTATAGTACGATATCTGAATACACTCGTGTCTGGAGCGGTGGTGTTCAAGAAGGTCAGTTTATTCATGACGTTACTTCCAATGGTCACGGAGTGGGTGCGGTAGGTTGGCCGAACAATCTTACTGGTTACGGCGGGTCAGGATATTATTTGCTGTTCAATGGTTTCGGTGGTAGCCAAAACCCAACAAAAGCAGCTTGGAAGCAGACAATCCCTGTGACACCCAACACCAACTATACTTTTTCGGCACAGGTGAGGAACTTGGCGCAGGGATATATGGGCGTTAATCCCAATCCCGCCAAGTTGCGTTTGATTATCAACAACCAACAGGTAGGTACGGATCTTACACTTCCGCAACACAACAACTGGGTGGAATGGGGTAATTTGACTTGGAACAGCGGCTCGGCGACTCAGGCCAACATCAGAATCGTTGATGCCTATACGGATTTGAGCAGCATAGGTGACGACTTCGGCATCGACCATCTTTCTTTTATTGCCGAAACGGTCTACAGCGTGACGGCAAATCCTGACAATGTCTCTGCCTGCCTAAATGATCCTGAGAATGTCTATGTGCTGGATAATGACATTATTCAACCGAATAATATTCAGGAAGTGACCTTGCAGGTGGTTATTGATCCTGACCCCCAACATGGTATGTGCATTGTCAACAATACGGATCATTATATTCAATACATCTATACGGGAGGCGGTACGGGTACGGAACAGTTCAAGTATCGTGCGACTTATCACGGTGTCACAAGTGAGGCTTGGGTGTTCGTCACCACGGCCAGCCCGCCTGTGGTTGGCGATATCATCGCTCAGGGCCCAATTTGTGCCGGCGGTGTTTTGAATATCTCTGTGCCCACGGTCAATCCCAGTGCTAATGGGCATTGGGAGTACGGTGCTTCACAAACAGGTACGTTCCAGAATCTTGACCCGAACAACATCCCCCTCTCGATGAACGGGAAGTGGGTGCGCTATTCGGCCTCCAACGACTGCGGAACGGGAACCAGCAACGCGGTTCAAATCACCGTGACCAATGGCCCTTCATGGGCATCGGGTTCAGCTGGACAAACGCCTCAACTCCAACCGATTTGTGCCGGACAGAGCCTGAGCTTGACACCTCCTACCTACAGTTCCAACGGCTCTCAGATTCTTAGCTATGGTTGGGTGGCTTCACCCACGGAAAACGGTGAGTATACTGCATTCAGTCTGAACAACATCTCCGCCTCCTTCAACGGTTGGTATATCCGCTATATGGTGGAGGGCAGTTGCGGTTTCATCTACAGCAATCCCGCCCGACAGCTGACCGTGAACGTGGCACCCTCCAATATTGGAACCTTGCAGGCACCCGTTGCCATCTGCGCGGGTGACGACCTCGAAGTGACTCCACCCACCTATGACGGTACGGGTACAGGCATCTGGGAAATCAGCCAAACCCAGAACGGTACCTACCAATCGTTCAACATCAACAATGTTCCGGTTAGCTACAACAATTGGTACTTGCATTATAAGGTCAGCAACTCGTGTGGTAGTGTCACCAGCAACGCCGTGCAGATTCACGTCAATGAGGCACCGACCATCGGTACTCCCGCAACGCCTACGGCCATCTGTGCCGGAAGCAGTTTCAACCTGAGCACGCCGAGTATCCAAAACAACGGCTTCACCATCACCGACCAAGGGTGGCAGATTTCCGCTACCCAGAACGGCACGTACAACACGTTTAACAACAACAACGTGCAGTATAGTTCCAACGGCTATTGGATTCGCTATTATGCCGTCAATGAGTGCGGTGAGACACACAGCCCCAGCGTACAAATCACGGTGAACGCTGACCCCATTGTGGGCAATATCACCGCGCCCGCTGGAATTTGTGCCGGCCAGTCATTCAACTTGATCACACCCTCGGTGCAATGGCGACACACCCAGCAGGGTACAGGCAGCTGGGAGATAGCCCCAACCTCGTCGGGTGACTTCACGACATTGAACAATAACAATATACCCTACACTTACAACGGTTACTACCTCCGCTATAAGGCCGTCAACGGATGCGGCATCAACTATTCCTCCAACGTGGTACAGGTGACGGTGTATTCTACCGAACCCACCTACGACACCATCACGGCCTGCGACACATACGTCTGGAACGGAGTAACCTGCGACCACACGGGCAACTATCAGGCTCAGGTGCAGAATGCCAACGACTGTACCATCACGGCTCATCTGCATTTCATCATGAGCGATGCCTACACCGAGACACAGGTCGTATCGGAATGCGACAGCTATTACTGGCCGAAGAACCACGTGACCTACAACAATTCGGGGACTTACGACTTTACGGTGGAAAGTGGCAACCCCTTGGTTTGTGACAGCATCTTCACCCTCAACCTGACCATCAACCGAGCCCCAGAGGTGACCAGCAACATTGCGGCACCTTCGGCTATCTGCGCCGGTTATCCTTTGAGCGTCGTTGCGCCGACCTATGTGATGAACCACGTGGAAGGAGGCGATGCCCACTGGGAATATGCCACTTCGGCCAACGGACCGTTCACACCCTTCGACCCCTCGGCCAACACCCTGGGCTACGGTACCTATTATCTCCGTTATGCCGTCGTCAATGGTTGTGGTGAAGACTTCAGCAATGTGGTCCAGTTCCATATCGACGACATGCCTGAGGCTCATCTGCAGCTGGCCGCCCTGCAGGTCTGCGAAGGTGAGACACTCGACTTGCCTGAAGTGAGTGCGGTGAATGTGGATTGGCACAACGACAACGTGAACGACCGCATCGCCCAATGGCAGATGTCTCCTACACAGAACGGCACCTTTGCGCCTTTCGACCCGGCAACCACGCCCATGCAGTCTAACCTTGACGGCTACTGGCTGCGCTTTATGGCCCAGAACGGTTGTGGCATCGACATTGTCGGCCCCGTTATGATTACTGTCCTTTCCACCGATGACCAATGGCTTGAGACCATCACGGCCTGCGACTCCTATCTGCTGAATGGCCAGCTTATTACGGAAAGTACCACTGTCGATATGGTGGAATACGAGCCTTGCTATCATACGGTTCACCAGCCCATCGTCATCAACCACAGCGACTATGTAGTGGAACCGATTATTTCGTGTCACGAGACTTTCGAGTGGCACGGGAGAACGTTCCATCGTTCCGAACAGATGCAATACGCTTGGGACACGCTGCAAAACCAGAGCCAATGCGACAGCATCGTGGAACTGAACCTGAGCTTCGACGAGTATTCCTCTTTCACCCATACCCGTGTGGCCTGCGGCTCGTATGAATGGGAGATGAATCCGGGTCACGTCTATTACGAGTCGGTGCGCGATTCGGTGTTTGTGCCTGCCGTCGGTATCGATGACTGCGACACATGGTATTACCTTGAGCTGACCGTGGGTCATGATATGGAGATAGAGGGAGAGCCTATGACGGAATGCAGCGGTTTCGAATGGCACGGGGTGGTCTATGAAGCAGATGCCATCCTCTACGACTCGTTGCAGACCTCGGTGACGCATTGCGACAGTATCATCACTTACAGGCTCACCATCATTCCTCCGATTGTCGAGGATGCCACTATGGTTTCGTGTACACCCGTGCTGTGGAACGGACACTTCTTTGAAGAGGATGGGGATGAGTATACGGCAACGCTCACCTCGATGACGACGGGTTGCGACAGCATCGTCACGATGCACTTCAACCTTTCGCCTGAAATCGTGATGCCAGCGGTTGACACCCTGGTCTGTTCGGCTTTCGTGTGGAATAATGAACACACCATCACCGAGAACGGACAGTGGCAACACACCTTCACCACGCCAGCCGGTTGCGACAGTACGGTGTTCCTCAACGTGACCTTTGTGCAAAACGAAGTTCTCCAAGAGGAGGTGACCGCCTGTAACGAGTTTACCTTCCACGGGCAAACCTATTATCCGGGCACTTATCAGATTTATTACGACACCCTATATTTCGCCAACGGTTGCGACAGCATCGTACATTGCATGAACCTGACTGTCTCTGAGACGGAACAGATGGGCACCATCAGCGGCAGCCACGAGGTGTATGTGGCCTCCAACCTCATCATAGGTGTATACAAGTATTCCATTAATACAGAGGGCATCATCGGTGATATCGAGTGGACCTTGAGCAATCCCGAATGGAGGGTGCTGATGTCTGCTGCCGACTCTTGCCGTATACTGGCGGCCACTCCGGGTACAGCCATTCTGACGGCACGTTTCGAGACTGCCACTTGTGGCATGATGGAACGCCACTTCGAAATTCACGCCGGTTTCTTCGGTTTGGACGAGAACGGGATGGAGGTCAGCATCTATCCCAATCCCACCAAAGGCACCCTCACTATTGAGGCCGAGGGCATCAAGAGTGTCCGCTTGGTCAACATGATGGGGCAGACCCTCGACTGGATTGAGACTGACCGCGCCGACCGCCTCACGATGCAGCTGAACAACTTCCCGCCGTCGGTCTACTTGTTGGAGATAGATACCGTCAACGGTTTGGTGAAACGCCGCGTTGTGGTGTGCAGGTAAGAGTGCAGATGATAAAAACACTCCCCGCAGGGTGACACCTACGGGGAGCGGTTTTGCAAATGCAGTTCACTATTCACCGTTCACTATCCTTTGACTTTCCTGAAACGCACGGTTTGAAGTTGGCCAGAGGGAGACTTGTCTGCCTCGATAGCTTTGATGCTGTTTCCCAACTGCCACATGGAAATCACTTTCTTGAGCGGTGTGGAAGTGCCGGTGATGCGCAACGCACGCTCCACATCGTCGCGAGTAAACTCATCATCAAGCAACTTATATGCCTCTATCCATCGGTTTGTGTTGCTGACATTGTCGTCAATTTGGAAGCGTAGCAGGTGCTGGTTGAGCATCTGTGTGGCCACCCAACGGGCAAACTCTGTAGTACGCTTGCGGTTGTTTCGGGTGTCCTTCTCTCCATAAAGGAACCAAGCCAGCATACCGGCGCGAAAGCCCACCACGGCAGCACGGCGGCAAAAGGCGTCGCGGGTGCGGTCGTTGGCGCGCATGGCTTCTTCCCTTTGTTCCGCTATCCAGCTGTCCATTACTTTGTTCAAGAAGCCCATATCCATCACGTAGTCTTCTTGCACCGTCCCATCGGCATAGCTGATGGCATCAAGTCGGGTCACCTGCCGGTCAATCTCCTCTTGCTCTTTTGCTGTCAGTTTGCTTCTCATGGGCATCGGCTTACCGAATTGGTCGGGGACGGTGACGAAAAGGACGCGGCTTACAAGGCCGTTCTCGACATCGGGATAGAGCTTCCTCATCGACTTGGGCGTGCCGCAGAAGAGCGTGTTGAAGTAAACGTTGACCATACCGCTGAACGAGTTGTCGCTGGCGTAGTCCTGTCCGTAGACTTCGTTGTCGAACGCCACACGGAGCAGGCTGCTGTAGTTGGCAAACTCGCGTTTGATGGCATGGGTGACCTCGTCGATTTCGGGAGCCACACAAATGAGATGCAGCCCTTGCGAGTTGTCCATGCGCATCAGTAGCTTGGTGACGCTGATGGTGGCTGGGATGACCCTCACAATCCCCTTGGGACGCGGTCCTAACTTGTCTTGCTTGTCTTTCTGCTTTGCCTCCAGTACCTTCTCTGTGAAGACCGCTTCCATCTTGCGGTTGCCCGTGTCGCGTTTCACGATGGGCTCAATCAGCTGATTGGCCAACTCGGTAATCAGGCTCTTTCCGTTGGCCTGTGGTGCTTCAAAACTGACTTGGAACGAGGGACTGTGCATGCGCCCGTCGAGATATTCAGCCCTCAGCTTCGAGCCTAATGCACCCAAGGCAGGCAACTGGCACAGGATGGCGGCTTTCTTGAAGTCATCGGGGAACGACTTGACCGTTTCTTTAATCAAAGGTGGCAAGGGCGGCAACGCTTCGTCAGTAGGCAATTGATAGTTGACAATGGGGTGATGCGTGTCGTCGTCTTTGCGTTGCAGCTTCTGCAGCACTTGCTCAAGGGTTTGGGGCAGCGTCGTCGAGCGCGGGGCGATGCAGGCTGAATGTATCAGGCTGCGCATCTCGCTCTCAGGCAACCCATAGTTGGGGATGACCTCCAACAGGCTGGCTTCGTCGAAGTCGGTGATGTAGCGCAAGGCATGAGCCAAGTTGTGCAACCTCGTGTTGCGCTCACCCATCACAGGCTCGCCTCCTGTCAGCATCAGCCACTGGTGGGCAATGTCCTTCAGCGGCAGACCTTTGAAAGTGGTCAGTTGTGCGTTGGCTTCATCAACCCTCTTGCTGTCGTCGTTTCTACTGCTGTCGTCTACTCTCTTGCCGTCATTGTGGGCTTGACCCGCAATCTCCTTCGCCTTAGGTGTCGTCCCGCTTGCCTTCACTTCATAGACGCATCCCGGCTCGTCCCTGAACAGTCCCTTGGCATCGATGAAGTAGATGTACTCATCGGGAACCAGGTAGCTGGCTCTCGCCCAGTCCTTGCAGGCGGGGTCGTGCTTCACGCCAATCTCGTCTGACAGCCATTGTTGGCACTCGTTGATGGTGGTGAACTCGGGGCGGCACTGGCAGACCAAGCGCAGTCCTTGGGTGGAAGGCGTCTGATGGGCCAGCAGGATGCCCAGCTCCTCATGTCGGGGGAGGATGCTGCTCCATAGCTGGTAGGGATTGTCCACATCGTCCACGTCGAGCATGAAGAGGCTGCTGGGCTGTGCCAGTTCATTCTTGCGCTGACCTTCGAAGTAAGCCTGCCAAGTGACGACGGGCAAGTCCTTCTTCAGCTCCTGCTGCTTCTCGTGGTCGGGCTCCTCGGCAATCTTCGCGCAAATCTGCTTGATGCGCAGGTCGCTCGTAATGCTGTTGAACAGATCGGCTGTCAACAGTTGTCCGCGTTGGGAGCGGACGGTCTCAAATAATGAAATTCGAATCATTTCAGTATGGGTTCTTGGTTAAACATTCGTTTGTGAGACGGGGAAACACACGTCCATCATCTCGTCGACAAGCTTGACGTTCCAGCCGTCCTCTTGCATCGAGAAGCGGAAGGTGAGCGTGTAGTTGCCGTCGGGACGTTGCACCAGTCGCGAATGGGCGGTGCGCATCACCTCCTTGCTGCGCAGACAGCGAGGTGGGTCTTGCACGAAGAGGGCGTGGTGCTCCTCCTTGTTGACGGTGAGGCGGCCGTGTAGTGTCCGCTGATTGTAGTCTTTTTGGCCGTTGAGGCCGATAGTCATGCCGTTAAGGCGGGTGTAAGAAAATGAGTTGTTTTTCATTCTTTTACAATTCAATTTAAATGGTTTATAATTATGGTAATATAGTTGTTGCGCGCTCAACTTTCATCTTATTATTTGTTTTGTAGTGCTTCCCACGTCATACGATATCGGCTGTCGAATCCTTTCAAAGCATGATGGCGGGCCATCAGTTTGCTCACGGCTGCCTGACTGATGTCGAGCATAGCGGCAATGTCCTGCTGCCTCACGTGCGGGCGATTCATTAATATTGCCACTATCATCGAGCGTGCATCCACGAGTTCTGTCTTCCGGCAATGGGATAGGATGTCATCAACGGTGACCCCCAACCTCGAGGCGAGGTCGGCGAGGGTTTCTGTCTGAATTGAGTTACTTGTTTTGCTCATCATTTCGTATGCAATTTGATGCTGCAAAATTACATAACTATCTGATAAACAATGGACTATGTTATATAATTGTCCATAATATAACTAACTTGTTTACGGATGATGTTCGGACAAAAACGTAAAAGGGTGTCCCTCAACAGGAACACCCTCTTTCAGGTAATTGAAAAAAAAACCTTACTTAATAATGGACTTCAATGGACTATTATTGGACTTTGGTTGGACTTTGGTCTTTATTGTCCATTGAACACGTAGCATCTTGGATTATTTTCGCGATAAGGCCATTCTTTTTGTCGCAAATTTCTTCTCTTTTATAAGTGTTTTCGCCTTTCAAGTTCTGTATGGGATGGGATACACCTTTCCTGTCGATGTAGCAGAATATCTTCTCACCAAGTTCATAATCCCCACCCAGCAACTGGTCAACAATCGCCTTGCACAAAAACTTGGCTTTTACAGGTAATTGTCTTGTTAATGCGGCGGGATTGGTGAATGCAGTAGTCCATTCGGTGTCGGTAATATCGTTTGCCACCAGACCGATTCCTGTTGTTTGATAGTTCTTCCATTCCGCTTCTTTCAGACCGTTAAGGATGTCGATGAGAACCTTGTCGGACAAGTTGATGGTACACTTGCGATTTTCTAAAGTGTTCTCTATAGTGGCGACAGGCTCGTCGGGCTGAATCCCATTTGTTTCAAGCATGTCGTAATCATAAGATACATACTCATTAAGCAAAAACCATGATTGAAGTATTATGAGTTCTCCTATTTTGTATTCTTGGTTGGTCTCGTCAAACCGATACAGCGCATTCCCGTCTATTGGCCTACTTAGTATGAAGCTTATCAAACTTGAAAGGTTATAGTAATCGTATGATCCAAAATCGATGATGTCCTGGGCCATGAGTACTTTACACAAAGGGATGACATGATGATGGAGAAAAAGCTCACTGTTCTCAATTAGCATTTTTCTCGACACATTATTCAGCCCATGGTATTCCTTCTGTAGGCCTTCAACTTTCCCAATCTCCTCTGATAGGTCGAAGATGCCTTGAATAAGGTGTGCGTATCTCTTTATCCTCATAGTGCAATCCCCTTCAAACAAGTTGGGGCGCCCACCGGTTGGCTTGTTGTTATTCTCAGCAGATTTCAATGAATCTTGTAGTTTTTGAAGGTCTACTCCTCTAAGTGTAAAATCAAACATAGTTATTGGTTTATATTTTGGATATGGTTATGGTTTCGTGATGGTTGGGGTTGGTTGATTTGAGTATATGGGACAAGCCTATCAACTCTTGGCGAAGCACAAACAAGAGTTGGCAGAGTATTAGAACACTTCGGGAATAGCCTTCTTCGTTTCTTTCGGTCCAGTATGACACGTCTTCCTCCCTCGTCTTTCGCCGGATGAATTCCAACAAGTCTTCAAGGTGGTAATAATCTATGTCTCCAAAGTCAAAAGCGGAGGAAGATATCAGCATCTTTCCCACAGGCAGGTTTCGAAGCCCATGAAGATGGTCGCCATATTCTGCAAGTATCTTTTTTCTAACCTTGTCTAAGTTGGCGTACCTTGCCTTTTTGCCTTCTATGCTTTCCTTCTCGTCTAAGCTGTCAAGCCTATTCTCGATGAGTTCGGCACACCTTTTCAATATAGAAAGGCTCTTTAGTCCATCTACTATTATTTGTGGATACAGTCCCATTTTGTGATTCTTTACTGCTTTATTTGTTGATACTACTTCCATTGTTGGGTTCAAAGCTTCAGACTCGAATGCTTTTGAAATATTGACTGTTATTAACATAAATTTGTAGTTAATTGAGTTGCGTTGGTTGATATACCGACAGCATACCGCCTAACGGCAGGGGGGCAATCCCATTAGTACAGCGAGGCTGTACATCGGGTGAGGGTAGTGACAAAACGTATTACTTATTGGGGGAATTTAGTTCATTGTGTGGGTATCGTAGTGTTGGTCATAGATTATTTATTTATGTTTAATATTAATTCTGTCTCCCTCTCACCATCCAGCGGATGGCCTTGAAGTGACGATGGCAAAAGTACGAATTATTTGTCAACCGCATTATAATACTTGTATGAAAACTTTTCAACAGTTTTATCAACAGCATCAAAAAACTGAAATCTAATCGAGAATCTTGGGAGAATGTCACTTACATTGAGCCATTTGTAGGAGGAGGAGCGATGATTTTCAGATTTTTTGGTGAGAAACGCCCTAATTCAAAGTTTCTTCGTATGTTTGCAACGAAAAAACGACAACTTTGACGGCTATGGTACAAGACAACAAAGAGAAATACATCAATCCATACACTGATTTCGGCTTCAAGAAATTGTTTGGCACCGAGATGAACAAGGATTTGCTCATCAGTTTCCTTAATGCACTACTCGAAGGCAATGAGAAGGAAATCGAGGATGTGCAGTACCTCAATGGTGAGAACCTGGGCGATGGTTATGCCGACCGTCGTTCCGTCTTTGATGTCTATTGTATGGCGAAGGACGGAAGCCGCTTCATTGTCGAGATGCAGAAAGCGGAACAAGCCTTTTTTAAAGACAGGAGTGTTTATTATGCCACCACCCCTATCCGCCAGCAGGCGCCAAAAGGCGAGTGGGATTACCGTCTCGATGATGTCTACACGGTGGGCATCCTGAACTTCGAGTTTCCCCATGGTGAATATCCCGCCGACAGCTACCGCCACGAGATAAAGCTGAAGGACGTGGAAGACAACCATGTTTTCTACGACAAGCTGACGTTCATCTACCTTGAGATGCCGAAGTTTACCAAGACGGAGGACGAGTTGGAGAACTTGTTCGAAAAGTGGATGTTTGTGCTGCATAACCTCTACAGTCTGCTTGAACGTCCGAAGGCACTGCAAGACCGCGTGTTCAAGAAACTCTTTGAGCAAGCAGAAATTGCCCGTTATTCCGAGTCGGAACGTAGGCAATACGAGGAAAGCAAAAAGGTGTTCTGGGACAACTATAGCGTACTAAAGACTGCAGAGAAAAGGGGAGTGATGAAGACTGCCCGTAATATGAAAGCCGACGGAATGTCCACGGAGCTGGTTGCAAAATACACAGGTCTCACCAAAGAAGAAATCGAGTCACTATAGTTTTACCCTATGCGAATCCGACCCATTTGAGCCGCTGCCTTTTCCTTTCGGAGGAATAAGATGTGGTAATACAGATTTTTTTCAGAGACGGTGAACGGTGAACACGGTGAACCGCTGTGTCTTTGGTTTGCAATAAACAGGCCGACGATAGTCTTTTTTTGAAAAAAAGAAATTCGTACTGATTTCTTTATTAATTAATAGAAGCCCACTATACACACTGGAGTTCACCGTTCACCCTGTTCACCATTGGGCGAAAGTCGGATTTTTCAACTCTAACCTAACTCTAACCTAACTCTAACTTTTCACTAACCCAACGATAGGGGCTTTCTCGAGTCAAAACCGCCATGTAAAGGCAAGTTAGTTATATAACTATCTTATTGTCAGTGGTTAGAGAAATATTTCGTATCTTTGTGCCGTGAAAGCCGAGGGAACTACCCCGAGGCTCTCGCAGACCAAAAACCAAAATTTATAAACCATTTAAAAACCAAAAATCATGGCAAGAATTGTTTCAATCTTCCAGTTTACCGGACGCGCCGGCTCGGCCGTCGGTATGAAAGGCAAAGGCGGCAAGATCCTCCTGCGCCAGTATCAGCCCACTGTGGCTAACCCCCGCACCCAAGCTCAGATGAGCCACCGTGCCAAAATCAAGCTCGCCGCCCAGGTGGCGGGTATGCTCGGCGAAGTCGGACGCACCGCCCTCATCGCCAACGGAATGCGCAAGACTGAGCGCGGAATGCTGATTAAGCAACTGCTGCAATACGTCAAGGTCAGTGGCGACGGTGCCAAAGCCATGCTGGCTTACGACCTCAATCTGGTCAACAACCCCAGCTATGCTGAGAGCCTCAGCCTCGTCATCACCTCTGAGACCAGTGCTTTCGTGGCCACCTTCTCGGGTGCCTCTGCTGGCGAGGTCATCGCCAAGGCCATCCTGGTACACGACATCACCTCGGGCTTGTGGCGTCACGCCTCGGTGATGGACTCCAACACGACCATCAGCATCGGCAAGAGTGCCAACGAGAGCGGCAACGCGCTCGAAGTGTTCGCCTATGGCATCGTGTTGATGCCTAAGGCCAACGAGGGCTTCAACAGCATCGGCCAGACGGGGGCTAACCCAACGGGCTACGTCATCAATCTGAACGAAGTGAGCGCCACGAACTATGCCTTCTCACCTTGTGTGAGCGCAGCTCTCAATGTGGAAGGTAACGGTACCACCTCCGGCGGCAACGGCAACACAGGCGGCAACACAGGCGGCAACACCAATGAGCCCGAGACTGTAGCCGCGCCTATCATCAGCGGAACGACTCCATTCACGGAGACGACCCAGGTGAGCATCACGGGTCCTGAAGACGCCCGCGTCTACTACACCACCGACGGCACTACGCCCACCAGCGGAAGCACGCTCTACACAGCGGCCTTCAGCTTGAGTGACACCACCACCGTGAAGGCTGTCGCCATCAAGGACGGCATCTCCAGCACGGTGACCACCAAGACCTTCACCAAGACCGCTGGCGGCGGCAACGGCGGGGACGACCCCTTCGCAGGATGATGAACCTTCTAAATCCATAGCACTATGAACAAGAAGCGCATCATCGAGATTGTGGTGAAGATGTTAGTAGCCGCTCTCACAGCTTTCATTACCGCGATAACAACCACGAGTTGTATGGGTAAAGGGCCGATTTTCCTCTAAGGGAGGCCAAAGGGCTGGTGACCATCGTCGCCAGCCCTTTTTTCTTGGTCATCGCCGCAGGAATCCAAAAGACACTTGGTTGATTCAAGCCTTACTGTAAACGTGATTTGGGTAGTTGAATCATTTCGCCAAACTTATAATCCCATTCCTCCGGCTCAAAAGGCATGTATCCGCAATTGTGGAAAAAGGTCAGTTCGCCAAAGAGTATTCTGTCACCTGATTCATAAAAGTCAACCCTTACATGAGGCATGCCTTCCGAAATCCGTTCCGCATCCCGTTTCATCAATTCTAACGAATTGATATTCGTGTTATTCGTGCAATTCGTGGTCAAAAAATCGAATATTTAGTGTTTCCATCTAATGCCAACAATTGGAGGCGGTCTATGGATTTTTCAGGGGCAAAGTGGCGAAGATTTCCGTTAGCTATTGAAATTATTAGTACCTTTGCAGTCCAAATCGCGGATGAGATGCTATTCAATTCCCTCCAGTTTGCCATTTTTCTGCCGATAGTGTTTTTGCTCTATTGGTTTGTGTTCGACCGCTTTATCAGCAAGTCGAAACACCAGCTGATGCTGCAAAACGCTTTCGTGGTGGTGGCGAGCTATGTGTTTTATGGCTGGTGGGACTGGCGTTTCCTGATCCTGATAGCGTTCACCTCGTTCTGCTCATGGGGCAGCGGTTTGCTGATTGCAAAAGCGTCGACGAGGCAAAGGGCGAAGACCTTGATGTGGGTGAATGTCGTCATTAACCTGCTGATATTGATTGTCTTCAAGTATTATAATTTCTTTGTTACGGAATTTGCGAGGCTCTTTCATTGGTCCACCGACGGCCTGCTGCTGAAGGTGATTGTGCCCATAGGTGTCTCGTTCTATACCTTTCAGGCCCTTTCGTATTCCATTGATGTCTATCGGGGCAAGATTGAACCGACCAAGGACATGGTGGCTTTCTTCGCCTATATTGCGTTCTTCCCGCAGTTGGTGGCGGGTCCCATCGAGCGGGCGACCCACTTGCTGCCCCAGTTCCTGAAACGGAGGGAATTCAACTATGACGTTGCTGTCGACGGAACGCGCCAAATCCTTTGGGGCTTGTTCAAAAAGGTCGCGGTGGCCGACAACTGCGGGTTGTTTGTCGACTGGGTCTTTTCGACCTACACGGACCGGGGCGGAAGCATGCTGATGCTGGGTGCTGTCTTGTTTGCCTTCCAGATTTACGGCGATTTTTCGGGCTACAGCGATATAGCCATCGGAACGTCCAAGCTGTTTGGCATCAGGCTGATGCGCAACTTCAATGTGCCTTATTTCAGTCGCGACATTGCGGAGTTCTGGCGCAGGTGGCACATCTCGCTGACCACCTGGCTCCGCGACTATGTGTACATCCCGATGGGAGGCAACCGCGTGTCGAAGCCCAGAATGATTCTGAATACTTTTGTCATCTTCTTTGTGAGCAGCTGCTGGCACGGGGCTAACTGGACCTTCCTTGCCTGGGGCTTGTTTCATACCCTCCTGTTCCTGCCTTTGCAGTTGACAGGCAGGAATCACAAGAACATGAGCATAGTGGCAGAGGGAAGAATGCTGCCGACGGTGAAGGAGGCGGGGAAGATACTCTTGACCTTCTTCCTGGTGACGATGGGATGGGTTTTCTTCAGGTCGGAGAGCATTGAGATGGCTCTCGTGTATTTTCAGAGAATGATTCAATGGGGGACGCTACGGGCCAGTTACCGCTTTTTCGTGTCGCCGGATGTGTTTCCTGAGAGCCTTTACATTATCATCATGCTGGTGGTGGAGTGGGTGCAGCGCGGGAAAGAGCATGGGCTTTCCATCGAGGCTACCCATCGGGTGCTGCCTGCAAACGTCTATGTGAGGGCAGTCATTTATGCTGTCCTGCTCTTCTTGGTCTTTCTTCTTGGCAAGGGACAGTCATCGTTCATTTATTTTCAATTTTAGGGCGTAGGTTATGAATAGGTTCATCAAAATGGCATTGTTGGGGACGCTGGTTTTTACCTTGCTGTGGATGGCTGTGGAGTGGTATCAGCCTAGGGTGATAAACAAATTCTCCTACAAGGCCAAGTATATGGACAACAATGCTGAGAAGATAAAAACGCTGATACTGGGAAATTCATACATGGAGAACTCCATCAACCCGCATTTGCTTGGCGACAGTGTTTTCGACTTGGCGGTTTCAGCCCGCTGGATATACTATGACGACCAGCTGCTGGCCCGGTATATCCCCACGATGAGCAACCTCAAGTACGTGATTTTCGGCATGGGTTACGCTGAGCCTTTTTACCGGTCCTTCAATTGCCCGGAAGAAGATGTGGTCGTGTCTGGCTACCAAGAGTATATGCACCGCAAGTTTATGGATATTCCCTACGAAGGTGAAATGGCCCATTGGGTCGGTCTGTTTGAGGGCTATATCAACATAGAATCCTTGTTTGATGAAAAGATTCAGGATTCTATGGGATGCAACCTAAAGATAGGGCAGGTGGAAGGATGGGAGCATTATTACAATATAGACCCTGATGTCATACACAACCCCGATGCAGAAGCGCAAATTGAGGAGTATATGGGCTATCTGAGGGATATGGCCAGATTGTGCTATGAACATAACGTCAGGTTTATTGTGATTACTCCCCCGTATTCCAATCCGTACATTGTCAATGTCAGGCAGGAGGGCATCGATGTCCTGCACGGGATGATTGAGCGCATCCGTTCCGAATATCCGGTTGATTATAAGGACTATATCCGTGACGAGCAGTTCAGGGCGGATTCCATTTACTACAACAGCTCCCATTTGAACGATGTCGGTGCCAGCATGTTTGCCCTGCGGGTCAAGGAGGATTTCGGATTGTGACCGAACCGACAAGAGGCGTCAACCGTCAACCCGTCAACTGCAATTGAAAAACCACAACACACAAATCCCGCTATTTTCGACGGGGTTTGTGTTTTTTTCGTATCTTTGCACTCAAATGTATTGCACCATGAAATTACGTATCATTCTTATAACCTTGATGGCTCTGCTGATGGCAGCGGCATGGGCCCAGCCTGTCACCATCACGCCTCCTGAGGCTACCATACAACCGGGACAGTCGGTGACCCTCACCGCCTCGGGCGCGATGTACTACCAGTGGTCGCCCGCAACAGGTCTCTCCACCACCGAAGGACCGGTGACCGTGGCCTCGCCCACGGTGACCACCACTTACACTTGTGAGGGCTATGCCCCTGGAGCCGAAAGTGTTACCAACGGCGACTTTGACCAAGGCAACACAGGCTTTACCTCCGACTACGTGTACAGCTCCAACCTGTGGGACGAAGGCACCTACTACGTGGATGCCGATGCCAGCCTGCATCATGAGAACTTTCACGGCTATGGGCACGGCGGCAGCGGCAACTTCATGATGGTGAACGGCGCCATCAACCCGGGGACGCAAGTGTGGACCCAGCAAATCACGGTGAACCCTAACAAATACTATGCATTCTCCACATGGGCCTGCACTCTGGCCGGTGGCGCGTCGCAAGTGGCCCGACTCCAGTTCAGCATCAACGGTACACAGATCGGCGACATCTTCTCTGCTCCCGACCAAACCATGCAGTGGCAGCAGTTCTACGAGCTTTGGTATAGCGGTAATGCAACTTCAGCCACCATCACCATACTGAACCAGAACACCGGCGGCGACGGCAACGACTTCGGCTTGGACGACATCTCGTTCCGTGAGCTGGTGCTGGTGGGGGCACCCACCTGCACGATTTACGTGGGCAACATGAGTGCATCGGCCACCGCCGACGACCCGGAACTCTGCGAGGGTGAGTCGACCCCCCTGCACGCTCTGCCTACCGGCGGCTCGGGCAACTACTCCTTCAGCTGGACACCGGCAGGCAGCCTGAGTAACCCCAACATACAACACCCTGTGGCCACGCCTCCAGTAGGAACCACCACCTACACTTGTCACGTGACAGACAACAGCTGGGGCAGCTCGCAAAACGTCAGCGTCAGCGTCACCGTGCATCCCAACGAGGAAGCCAACGAGTATGAGACCATCTGCGCCGGAACGACCTACGACTTCTACGGCCAGACGGTGAGTGAGCCAGGGACGTATGAACACATCTCGGAGACGCAATACGGCTGCGTGAAGACCACCTACCTGCACTTGGACAACTGGCCGGCCTACGACGAGACGACCATCACGGCCTACATCTGCCCCGGTGAGAGCTACAACTTCTACGGCACCGAATACGACTACACCTGCCAACAGGCCTATACCGACCACACCGTTCATGGCTGCGACAGCATCGTCCGCCTCAACCTGACGGTATATCCCGCCAACGATACCACCCTCGTGGATGCCACCATTTGTGTGGGTCAGTCCTACAACTTCCATGGAACGTTTTACAATCAGGACGGTACCGTAGCCTATTTCGATACCATCGACAACCACGGCTGCCTGAAGGTGGAGAAACTGTTGCTTGCGGTGGATGAGTACCAGATGCCGCCCATTGTCTATCAATACGAGTGTTACGAGTATGGCACAACGCCCTCGTGGACTTGGGACAAGACAGGCATCACCTATCACGAGAACACGGTGGACGAAATCATCCTGCCCGACCCCGCCGGCGGCTGCGACATCCGTCACAGGCTCGACCTGAAGTTCCATCAGGAGTTCTACCATGAAGAGAACAAGGTGGCCTGTGACTTCTATACCTGGCCCGTCAATGGGGTGACCTATACGGAGAGTCAGGATAGGGTGGAGGTGACCTTCCACAACGAGTTTGGCGACAAGATATGCGACAGCATCTATGTGCTGCACCTCGAAATCAGCGACTATGAGACCACCAGCGTTTCACTCACCGATGATGAGCGTTGCGACAGCTATCTCTGGGACCCCCACGGAATGGCATACACGACCGATGATGAGTTTAACCCCGCCGACCATATCTATACTGAATCGGGCATCTACCATCGCACCTATAAGAACATACAGGGCTGCGACAGCATCGTGACGATGCAAATGGACTTTGAATATACGCCACAACCCACTGAGGTGCATCCTGCGGACGAAAACAATGCATATCCGCATTGGGTAATCACCGCTTCAGAGTTCCAAATCAACTCGTATGATTTCGCCATCTACGAGGAAGACCATCCGTATGCGAGCCGCTGGGATTCCATCGAATGGGCTTTTGAGAACCCCGAAGTACAGTGGCTGCTTGAACCCGATTCCACCACTTCGCCGGTTGGAAAGCGCTGCAGGATCTATGTGCTGAACTATCTGGACGACACCGTTTGGTTTGATGTCACCGTCTATGGACATTGTGGACCACAGGAGGGTGTCAAACAAAGATATTGGTTTATATGTTCATTCTACGGCATAGAAGAGGATGCCCCTTCAACGGGTTCAGGGAACTTCACCGTAGTGCCTAATCCCAACAGCGGCCAGATGACCTTGCGTTTCGAGAACCTCTCGGGGCGTGTCAACGTCAAGGTATACGACATGAAAGGCAATATGATGGACGATTTGGAGTTATATTGTGACACTCCGCAAAACACTATGGCATACAATTTGAATGGAAAATCGGCTGGAGTATACCTCTTTGTGGCTACCAGTGGGGAGGGTACGGTAACTAAGAAAGTGATAATCAATTGACAAAATGATGAGAAACAAAATGATATGGGCTTTCGGGCTTCTTTTGGCAGGCGGCATTGCGCTGTCATCATGCACGAAGAACGATGAGAGCACAGTTTCGCTTATCGGCACGGAGTATTACATCGATGATATTCTGTCGGTAATCCCCGATTCGATTCAGACGAAGTTCCTTGCCGATTTTGGCGACATCCCCAACGGGGCGGTGCCGCCCAAGATTGAGGGCGACTATGTGGTAAGTCCCAAGCAGCGCGTGTGTTCCAATGTGTCCACCTGGGTGCTGCAAGACGATCCTAATATGTATATGCATTTCAACCATCAGCATAACGGCATCGTGGCGATGGAACTTGACGAGGCTACCGCCTCGCTGACTGACACGGTTTTCGTACAAGGCAAGGCCAACAACTTTGTGGTGTATTTCATTGAGAACAAGGAGTATGTGATGGACTTCAACGGCCAAAGCTATCAGTTCAGGATGAAACGTGGCGTGGTGATGAAAGGCAAGGTGACTGACAACGGTTTCACCGATTTCCGTTTTGCCACCATCGTGATGGAGGCGGAGAATAACTCAGGCGGTCTCCTTGCACAACCCTCCAAGGGATCGTATTTTATTTACAAGGACGGCGACGGAACGGCGGAAAGACTGTAAAGAAACTAAAGATGAAAAAGCATATTTTGATTTTGGGTCTGCTGCTGAGCATGACTACTTTCACGATGGCTCAGATGGGTCGGGGTAACAACCAGAACGAGCCTGTGGCCATCGGAATTAAGGGCGGACTGAATCTGCCGCAGATGTGGTACTTGGGCAATAAGGCATTGAGCCAACTTGACCAGAAGATGACTTTTACCCCTACGGGCGGGTTGTTCATCGAAATACCTGCCGGCCATATCTTGATGATAGCTCCCGAGGCCATGTTTGTGCAACGTGGCACTGACATTGAATACGAACACTTCTCAGGTACGAAGGTGCATTACACGATGAATGTTTCGTATGTCGACCTTCGCCTGCCCTTTGAATTTCGCTGGCCGGTCAGCTCGTATTTCCAACCCTTTCTGCTGGTGGGTGCAGAGGCGGGTATGCGCTTGTTCGGAACAATTCATATCAATCGCACATCCCCTGTCGAGTTGGACCAAAGTATCGCTGTGGGCGACGCCAATATGGGGCTGATTCACGCCGGCGCTTTTGCAGGTGTGGGTATCCGCAGCCGCTTCAATCTTGGGGCGATGGGTATGGTGGTGAAGCTGAGTGCCAGCTACCATCAGGGACTGTTGGACACCTATTCCGCAATGGAGAAGGAGGGGACGGCCCAGTCGGTCAATGTGAATGCCTATCAGATAACGGGCAGCCGTTTGCCGCGTGGCATCGAGGCGACATTGGGTATCGCCATTCCTTTGGAGAAAATGGCTGATGATGCTTGCGCCACCTTCAGTCATGATCGTTATCACCGCCGCAGTAGGGGCGGACGTTTATTTGGTTTTTAGTTTGCATGATGCGTTTCCTCTATCCAAATATGCTTTGGGGACTGCTGGCCCTGCTGATTCCCATCATTATCCACCTGTTCAACTTCAGGCGGCATAAGGTGGTGTATTTCAGCAATACTGCGGTGCTGCGCAACATCCAGCAGGAGAATGCGAAGACGCGGAAACTGAAGTATCTGGTCACGCTTTTGTTGCGCTGTTTGTTCATTGCGGCATTGGTGTTGGCCTTTGCTTTCCCCTATCGGACGGAGAAGCAGTTGAACGTCAACACGGAAAATCATCTTATCGGCGTGTACATCGACAATTCGATGAGCATGAAGGGACAGTCGGCGCGAATCACCTTGATTGAGGATGCACGTCAGTCGGCTCGCGACTTGGTACACAAGTTCAGCCCTTCAAGCCGTTACCTTCTGATGACCAATAGCTTTGAGATTCAGAACGAATACCCTATGAACCAGGAGGAGATGCTCGACCAGCTTGACCGCATGAATCCGGATGGTCCTCCTGTGCCGATGGGTGTGGTGATTGACCGTTTCGGGATGCTGGCCAAACAGCACGGTTTTGCTTCGTCTACCTTGTTCGTCTATTCCGACTTCCAGCGCAATACCTTCGACTTGACCGCCGCTCATGCCGACACCGCGATGCAAGTGGTGGTGGTTCCTTTGGAGTCTGAGTTCAAGACGAATCTTTACATTGACTCCGTTTGGTTGGCTTCACCCATTGTCCAACCCGGTCTGACCAACGACCTTAATGTGCGTGTCGTCAATCAGGGCGACAAGGAGGTGAAAGGCTTGCCTGTCTCCTTTGTGATGGACGGGGCAATGGCGGCTTCCACAACGGTGGATTTGGAGAAGAACGGCAGCTCCGATTTGTTGATGCAGTTTGTGGTGGAAGGTACGGGCGACCACCGTTGCAGCGTCAGCTTGACCGACCATCCCATCACTTTTGATGATACATACGACTTCGTTTTAGGTGTTAGGTCTTGTGTCTCGGTGGTGGAGTTGGGTAGCGAAAGCTCATGCTGTTCGTTGGTTTTCGAGGATGATGAGCAGTTCCGTTATACGCTGATGGAGCCTTCACGTTTCGATTTGAGCGTGCTGTCCACCGCGCAGTTACTGATTGTGAATGAAACGGCAGAACTGAACGAGACCCTCAGCCAAACTTTGTTGGATGCTGTTGCCGAGGGTGCCAGTTTGGTGATGTTCCCCCAGGTGGACAAGTCGAAGCAAACCTCGTTCCTGTATGAGAAACTGGGCCTTATCCAGATGGAAGTGGACACTAACCGCACAGCAGCAGAAGATGTGTCATTGCCTCATGCCTTTTTCAGCGACATGATTCTTGACTTGCCTCAACATCCTGATTTGCCCAAGATAAAACAACATGTCCGCTTCAAATCGAATGGAGCTTTTACTCCTTTGATGGCTTTACAGAATGCTGACCCGCTATTGTTGTTTGAGTCGGTGGGGAAGGGGCAGGCTTTTGTTTTCACAACGGCCTTGAACCCTGATTGGAGCGACTTGGTCGATAACGCCCTGTTCGCCCCGACCTTGGTAAAGGCGGCATTGTTAGGCGCCCATACGGGATGTATAGCCTATACACTGGGTGTGGATAAGATGTTGGTGTTGAATGATGTGAATCTCGAAGGAGACCATAAGTATCAGTTTGTCAATGCCGACAAGAGTTTCGTGAATAGGCCTGCATCGGTAATCCGCAATGGCAAGGTCTATCTCTATTTGAATGACAACTTGCCTGCTGCAGGTTTTTATGACCTATTGGATAACGACTCAGTGAATCGAGTGACAGCCTGGAATGAGAGTCGGGTGGAGTCGAGGATGGACTTCGTGGGTCGAGATGAAGTGGGAAAGACGTTTGCTGGAGGAGGTTTTGATGTGGTGGCTGTCTTCAATATCGCTGATTTTACTTCATCTGATTGGGTAGAAGCGATGGCCCGACAGTCTTCGCTCTGGAAGTATTTTGTCATTTTGGCGCTATTGGCCTTGTTTGGAGAGGTGGCAATATTGCGTTTTTGGAAGTAATCTTATGCTTATAATAAAATAAGGTGTTGCTTCTATGATAAAAATTGATGTAGATTAAATTTTTTCATGTTGAAAATGAAATAGATAGCGTTAATGATTGAAAATATTTGAAAAAAGTGCTTGTAGGTAAATAAAAAGGTTGTACTTTTGCACCC